>DATMLG010000330.1:0-6666 GCA_035570675.1 Verrucomicrobiia bacterium
CGTCGCCGCGGTATCTTGCGCCGGGCTTGCCGTCACCGCAACCGCCGGTTGATTTGGCGCCGCGACAGAATTTTCCGCGTTGGTGGTCGTCGCGCTCGGGACCGCGTTCGTTGCCGGGACCGCCGGCGCTTGATTCGTGTCCGTCGTGGCCGCCGGAGCGGTGCTGGTTGCTGCTGGCGTGGATTGATTTGCCGCCACTTCCGCGGGCGCGGCGCCGGCAAAGCCGCCCGAAGCTCCCGCGTTCGCGGTTGCGTCTGGCTTCGCTTCGCTGGTTTGCGCGACCGGCGCGGTGCTGTTCGTGGAAACTGTCGTCGCCGTCGTTTCTGAATTCGTGGAAACAGCCGGCTGGACCGTTGTGGCGACGGTCGGGGCCGTGTTGCTCGCAGTGGTCGCCGTCAAGGGCGCCATGGCACTGACCGGCGCCGGAGAAACTTGGGTGGCCACCACCGGCGCGTAAGGGTTTACGCCCGTGGTTGCTTCCGCCGCGTGCTTCGCCGCTGCTGCTGCTGATTGATTGTTCACCGGGGTCGGAACCACCGGAATCGGCGCGGCCACGTTGACCGGCGCGTTCGTGACATTGATCGTCACCGCCTGGATCTCCTGCGGGCCGGGGAAGATGGGTTCAATCGCCTGCCACACCACCTTGCCGTTCACCATCGTGAAAAGGACTTTCGCATTCAGGATTTCATCCACGGGGCATTTCATGATGTCCATGTCCACCATGATAAGATCCGCGAGCTTGCCCGGTTCCAGCGAGCCTTTCTGCTTGTCCTCAAAATTCAACCACGCGTTGTTGTAGGTGTAAAACCGCACCGCCTGTTCGCGCGTCAATTTCTCCTGCGGGTTGATTTCAGCGCCCGCCTTGGTTTCGCGCGTCAACGTGATCCACATTCCCAGCCAGGGGTTCCAGGGGTTGTCCGCGGTCAGGGAATTCAGCCCAAAGCTCTGTCCGCTGCCGGCGCCGGCAACGATGCCCCGGTTGAACCAGCCCTTGAACGGCGCAAAATACGTCAGCCGGTTTGTCCCCAAAGTTTTGGTCAAACTGTCGCCTTCCTCGTAAAGCGAGCCCGGTGTCAGCACCGCGCCCAGTCCCAATTTTTGGGTCCTGGTCCAGTCCTGCGCCGCCCCGAAGTCCGTGTGCGAAAGCAGAAACCGACGGTCATGGATGTCCAGCTTGAATTGCACCTGTTCGTAACAGTTGAGCGCAAAATCCAGCGCCGCGTCGCCCGAGGCATGCGTCGAAAGCTGCCATCCGTTTTGCGCCGCCGCCAGCAGAACCTGCGGGAGCGCGAAGGCGTCCTGCTTCTGCACCCCGCGGTAGGCCAGTTCCGAAATCATGTACGTCGGCCCAATCCCGTACGGCGTCCGCAGATAGGCCGTGCCCACGCTCAAATCCCCGTCCAAAACCGTCTTGAGCGGCCCGATCCGCACCCAGTCGTCGCCCGTGCCCGAGGGGCCGTAGGGCGGCTTGCCCGCCGGCGCGTTCGTCAGCGCGTTCAGCCGGTCGATGGATTCATCCGCGTCCGCGCTGGGCTGGAACAGCCGCGTGCAATTGATCCGCACCGTCAGCTCGTTCGATTGGCTCAAGCTCCGGAACAAATCAATTTCCGCCGGCGTCGCGTCCGCCTCGCCGATGCTCGTGATGCCCTGCTCATTGTAAAGCTGGTACAAATGTTTCAAGGCCGCGCGTTCCTGGGCGGCCGTCGCCGGCTTCGCCGCGGGCGGCAGCTTCAGGAGGCTGATCGCGTTTCGCAGCAATCCGGTCGGCTTCGAGTGCTTCGGCTCCTTCACGATCTCGCCGCCTGCCGGCGCCAGCGTGTCCTTGTCAATCTTGGCGACTTCCAGTGCCTTCGAGTTCACCACCGCCATCGGGCCAAAATCCCAGCACACCGGATGGTTCGTGGTTGCCGCGTCCAGTTCCTCCTTCGTCGGCAGCCGGCCCTCCTTCAGTCGGGTCGGATAAATATTCCGCAAAACAATCCACGCGCCCTTCGCCGAGTTTGTCGCCTGCTTGCGAATGTACTCCTGCGCGTTTGTGATCGAATCAATCACCGGCGCCGCGTTGCTCAACTCGCTCACCGCCGCCGCATACGAATACACGTCCGCGTCATACAAACCGGGCATGATTGTCCGGCCCTGCGCGTCCACGATCCGTGTCTCCGGCCCCCGCAGCTCCTCCAGCCGCCGGTCCCTCCCCACCGCGAGAATCCGGTCGCCCTTCACCGCGATCGCGCTCGCCACGGTGAAGTTCGAATTCACCGTCAGCACCTTGGCGTTGTAAATGATCAAATCCGCCATCTCCGGCAGGGCCGTCGACGACTCCGCCGCGCGGGCCGTCGAAAAAGTGGTTGCGAATGCCAGGAGCCAGGCGCCGAGAACTGTGGATCGTTTCATATTACAAGTTGGCTTGCTAATTCCGCATGGAATTTGCGTCAAATTATGCGGTAAATTCAGCAGGTTTCAGGCCAGCCCCGCCCTCCATGCAGTCTCTTTTGCGGCAATGTATTGCGGCCTGCCCGCGCAGACTCATGGCCCATGGCAGGCCCGTAAAACCGCGCCCCCGGCCGGTATTGTCCCGTATTGATGGATTCTCTGTCCCAAAAGTTGGACAGCTATCAGTGAACTTTTCTCACCGAATTCGCCCGTCCCGGCGCGCTTCTAATCACCCGAATTTCGAAGCCCGCTGACCTCCTCAAAACCTCCCCGTACCGAGCCGTCCCGCGCCACTACAATCAGAAGAAATCCTGGACCCTTTCACGCATCCGTTCCAGTTAGGCCCGTACTGGCATCCGTGATGCTCACAATTCGTTAGCTGATCTTGGCCGCATTATTTCTTATTGGGGTTGTTTGGGAACTTTGCGCCGTCAAATCCGCTCCCTTTGGTTATCAGGACGAAACTGGTTTCCACACTGGCATCCAACGCGCCAACGATGATTCCCGCCAGCAACGGACATCGCGAAGCTGATATGCCTCATGGATTTACGATCCGGTTCCTCGGTTCGTAGTTCTGAAAAGAATCGTCGGGATTGGCCCGTCTCCGTTTATCCGGCGGTGCCGGCAAACCGCCCGACTGACGAGTCCTCCGCCGGGGAATTGCGCTGGCGCTCGCGCGTCAAACCGCATCCCGGGTGGGGGACTCGGTCTTTCCAGCCCGCGTGACCATCACTCATTAAGCGCTGAATCGGCCGGGCGGATTGAACATGACATCTGACCGCAAAACATATTTTCGGCCTTTCTTCACGATTGCTCCTTCATGAAACAATTCCTGGCTGAAGACCAAGGCCATTCCCTTTGCCGGAGATATGGCTATCTCATCGAATTTTGTTTCCCCTCCCAAAAAATCGTCGTTCAAATAGACCATGAATGTCAATTGGCTGGTTTGACCGTTTGACCGCCGATAGGGAGCGTCAATGTGACCGGCGAATTGTTGTCCGGGATCATAGCGATAGAACCTGAATCGTTCATTCAGCCCCACCGCTTGCCGGCCTTTGAAAATTACCGGCAAATGCGAAGCTGCTCGCTGCCAAAAGTCCCGGGCCATTTCCGCGTTGTCGCAAATCACCCGGTCATTGTTTCTTACTTCGGGCTGTAGTTTTGGACCATCAACTGTTGCCAGTGATGCCGCTTCGTACCCAGTGCCTTCACTCAACTTGATAAAAGCAGAGCATTCCTGATCCGATAAAAAATCAGGAAGCGTATAAATTCCTTCAGCAACATTCATGGTGGTGGCTTGTTATTCCCGCCCCGCCGCTGCGATGAACGGCTTCAACTCGTGCATTAATTTGCCGAACAATTCCAGCGACAATTGCTGCGCCCCATCGCTCCACGCCTCCGCCGGGTTCGGATGCACCTCGATTAACAGCGCGTCCGCGCCCATCGCCACCGCACCCTTGCACATCGCCGTCACCAGGTCCGCCCGGCCCGCGCCCTGGCTCGGGTCAATCACCACCGGCGAATGCGCCTCCTTCTTGATGATGGGAATCGTCGAGAGATCCAGCGTGTTCCGCGTGTAAGTCTCGAACGTCCGGATGCCCCGCTCGCAGAACATCAGGTTCGGATTGTCGTTGCTCAGCACGTATTCTCCCGCGAGCAGCCATTCCTCAATGCGCATGGACAACCCCCGCTTCAACAACACCGGCTTGCCCGTTCGCGCCGCCGCAATCAGCAATTGAAAATTCTGCGCGTTCCGTGCGCCGATCTGGATGATGTCCGTGAATTCCCCCACCATCTCCGCGTGCTGTTCGGACAGCAACTCCGTGATGATCGCCAGGCCCGTCTCCCGACGCGCCTTGTCCAGCAGCTTCAATCCCTTCAACCCCAGTCCTTGGAATTCGTAAGGCGACGTCCGCGGCTTGAACGCGCCTCCGCGCAGAATCGTCGCTCCTGCTTTTTTCACCGCCTCCGCCGTCGTCAGCAATTGCTTCTCGCTTTCCACCGAGCACGGCCCCGCCATCACCTGCAATTTTTTGCCACCGATGATGTTTCCGCGCACGTTCACGCTTGAATTTGACGGATGCGCCTCGCGACTCACCAGCTTGTATTTCTTCTGCACCGGCATCACGCTCTCCACCGACTGCGGAAAATTCGCCGGCAGATTCTCCAGCGTCTGGTTCTTCAATTCATCGCCGATGGCGCCGATGACCGTCCGCGCCACGCCCCGCATGATGTGCGGACGGTAGCCCAGCTTCTTGATTTCCTTGATGACGGCCGCTTCGTCCCGCTTCGAAATGTTCGGCTTGAGGACAATGATCATAATGTTTTTTTCCTGGTTTTGCCGGGGGTCACCGCGAAAATCCGCAGGCGGTGGCCTGCGGCTGGGTTGGGATTCTGGGAACTAGCGCAGCCGCACACACCAGTTCGCCCGGCTGAAGTAAAAACCCCAGCCCGCGAAACCAGTGCTAAAGTAGCAGAACGCCGTATTCACTGCGACCAGCCTACACAATATATCCGGCCCAAGTCAAGAAATACGTCGCAACATCAGTGTCCAAAACTGAAATTAAGCCCGATAAAATTTCAATAATTCTTCGCATCGGTTTTGTATCTGGCTCTTGTCTTTGCCGAGAGTAGTGACAAAGACAATCTTGCCATCTCGGACGACTGCGGCCTCGCCATAGCCATGAATCTTGCCTGCCAATTCTGGTAATGCACAGACAACATTCTGTTCGCGGTCAATATCAACGCAAATTAAGTGCTCCGGTGTCCCATTGTGCAGCTCCCAAAAATCTTTCAACTGTTTGTAAGCCCATTTTGCCTGACCGCTCCACTCCGCCATCAAAAAAACAATGCCGCGCTGAACCAATGCGATATTTGTTGTCATATTTTATTCCCCTTAACATCCTTGACGATTTGAACCCACACGCAGTTTAGGCTGGTACCACGGGCGGAATTTCCGACACGGCCATGAACTGTTCGCGTTCATCGGGTTATTCGGTCTTAGGCACAGTATGGGTCATGGAAATAGTCCGCGCAACTTCTTCGGCTCGCGCACCCGGCTCACGCCCAGACTCAACGCTGCCTGCCGCAGGAGCCCGGATCTGCTCTTCGGTCGTCATCCGCTTGCCTTTCATCCATTTGAGTCTTTTTGTTGACCTCAGGCTGACACTTCAGGTGGCCCGGAAAAGCACGGTCACGTCACGGAACCTGCACGCTATAGAATTGGGCCGGCTGGTTGGTCGCCAGGGGGACGCTGAAAGCATAGTTATTGCTTCCGATGTTTGTGGCCGAACCCAACACCGTCCAATTGCTCCGGGCCAGCGAAAGAGTCGCCGCGTTCAGGACGTTGTACTGGAGAGGCGGGCTGCCGGTGAAGGAAAATTGGAATGTGCCGTTGGTGTGCAGCGCAGTGACCAATATTGGAGGAGGGACGGAAACGAACGTGGTCGTGCTTTCGGCCGGCAGGGTCGCGGTAAAGTTGCCGCCGGCGACCGGGATGCCTGGTTGCTGGGCCATGCTCAGGTTGGATGAGGTGACCGTGGGGATCATGAACGGCACCGACATGCCTGAAATGGCGAACGCCTGTGATACCGGCAGGCTGTTCGTATTGACAGCCACAACCACCAGGGTGCCGCTGCCGGTATAAGCAGTGACAAAGACGTTCGTGGAAGGGTTGAACGTGGCGCCCACCATGACATAACCGGGCCGGATGAAGTTGGCGAATTGGGCAACCATGTAACCGGTCACGATTGGCGTGGTGCCATTAATCAAATCATCGATTGCAAGCGCGGGGTGGTAAGCCCTCCACCAGATGTAGGCGCTCATCTGCTCGTTCATGCATTGGCTGATCTCCCAGGCGGAGTACACGGCGGTCTGGAGATTTGTAGTTGGCTCGTTATAATGTTCGGTCATCCAAACATGTTTCCCGTGGTCGAGGGCGTTCGTATAGGGGCCAGGCAAGGGAAATGCACCGTAAATGTGTCCGCCAATTATCGTCACATTGCCGGCGGCCGTGCTGTTGCTGAGGGTGGGATCGGAATAGGAAGTGGTGAAAGACTCCGATTCCGGCATCACGATGGGTCTTCCAACCGCCGGCGCATTGTTGGCGCACCAGGTTTCCATGGTCGAACCTGTCCAGAAGCAGGATTCATAGCCAACGTTCGCGTCGGGCTCGTTTTGCATGGAAACATAATCCAGCCCCATACTGTTCGCCGCCTGGTTGAGGTAGGACGC
>DATMLG010000331.1:0-9422 GCA_035570675.1 Verrucomicrobiia bacterium
AGCGGTGCGCGGCTTCCAGGGCGACGCGAGCTTCAAGGATCACAAGCATGTCATTGCCACGCTGAAACATTTTGCCGCGCACGGGCAGCCGGAGTCAGGGCAGAATTGCGCGCCGGTGAATGTCTCGATGCGCGTGCTGCGCGAAACGTTTTTGCAGACCTTCAAGGTGGCCATCCAGAAGGCCGGGGCCATCAGCATCATGGCCAGTTACAACGAGATTGACGGCGTGCCCTCGCATGCCAGTCGGTGGCTGTTGCGGGACGTGCTCCGCAAGGAATGGGGGTTCAAGGGGTTTGTCGTCTCGGATTATTACGCCATCTGGGAACTTGGCCATCGTCCCGACACGCACGGCCATTTTATTGCCTACGACAAAATGGAATCGTGCGCGCTTGCGGTCAAGGCTGGCGTGAACATCGAATTTCCCGAACCGGATTGTTATCTGCACCTCCTGGAACTGGTCCGCGAAAAAGTTTTGAAGGAATCAGATCTGGACGACCTTGTCGCGCCGATGCTTTATTGGAAATTCAAGATGGGGCTCTTTGAGAGGCCGTACGTTGACCCGGCCGAGGCGGAACGGATCGTCGGTTCGGAGGCGAACCGGGAACTCGCGTTGCAGGGCGCGCGTGAAACCATCACGCTGCTAAAAAATGAAAAGCAATTGTTGCCGCTCAACCTGGCGAAGATTAAAACCATTGCTGTCATCGGCCCGAACGCCGACCGCGAAATGCTCGGCGGTTACAGTGGCCGGCCGGACCATGTCATCCCGGTGCTTGAAGGCGTGCGCGCACGGGTCGGCGACAAGATAAAGGTCACCTACGCCGAAGGTTGCAAAATCACGCTGGGCGGATCGTGGAATCAGGACTTGGTCACGCCGGCGAATGAAGCCGAGGATCGCAAACTCATGGCGCAGGCCGTGAAGGTCGCGGCGAAGTCGGATGTCATTGTGCTGTGCATCGGCGGCAACGAACAGACTTCGCGCGAGGCATGGTCCCTGAATCATATGGGCGACCGCTCGACGCTGGATTTGATCGGACGCCAGGGCGAACTCGTCAATCTGCTGCAGAAGACCGGTAAACCAGTGGTGGTCGTGCTGTTCAATGGGAGCCCGCTTTCCATCAATACGCTGTCACAGGAAGTTCCGGCCATCCTTGAATGCTGGTATTTAGGACAGGAAGGCGGCCAGGCCGTCGCTGAAATCTTGTTTGGCGATTATAATCCGGGCGGCAAACTGCCAATTACTGTTCCGCGTTCGGCCGGCCATCTGCCGTCATTCTACAATCACAAGCCGTCCGCACGGCGCGGCTTTCTGTTTGATGACGTGTCGCCGCTGTATCCCTTTGGATTTGGGTTGAGCTATACGAGCTTCAGCTTCAAGAACGTCCGGCTGGAAAAGAAGAAAATCGGTTTGAAGGGCAATACGCGTGTGCTGGTGGATGTGGCGAACACGGGCAAACGGGCCGGCGCGGAAGTGGTGCAGATGTACATCCGTGATTGCGTCAGCTCCGTGACGCGGCCGGTGAAGGAATTGAAGGGCTTCCAGAAAATTTCACTGGAGCCCGGCCGGAAGCAGACCGTGGCGCTGGAAATCACGCCGGAATCGCTGGCGTTTTACGACATCAATATGAAATACACCGTCGAACCGGGCGAATTCGAAATCATGGTCGGCAACTCCTCCCGTGATGCTGATTTGCAAAAAGTCATCCTGACCGTCACCAAATAAAATGAATCCGAGCCCGCAAAAACTTTCGTTTTTCGAAAAGGCCGGCTACAGCGGCGCCGATGCCGCCGCGAACTTCGTCTTCATGTCGATGATTCTGTTTCAAACGGCCTTTTACACGGATGTTTTCGGCCTGACGGCGGGCGCCGCAGCGGCGATTCTCCTGTGGCCGCGATTGTGGGATGCGGTTGCCGACCCGATTGTGGGCGTCCTTGCCGACCGCACCGACACGCGCTGGGGCAAGTTCCGGCCGTGGATTTTGTTCACCGCCGCACCCTGGTGTGTGGTCATGATCCTGGCCTACACGACCCCCAAGGGCTGGAGCATGGGCGCGATGATTGCCTACGCCGTGATCACCAACACGATGCTGATGTCCATTTATTCGATGAACAACATGCCGTACGCGGCGCTGGGCGGCGTGATGACCGGCGACGTGGTGGAACGCGCGAAGCTCAATTCGTTCCGTTTCATCGCGGTGAACGCGGCGCAGTTCATCGTGGGCGGATTCACGCTCCCGCTGGTCGCCAAATTTGCTCTGAGCCACGCCAACAAAAATGGCGGCGCCGACGTTGGAATTGCCGACAAACAGTACGGCTGGCAGATGACGATGACGGTTTGGGCGGTGCTGTGTCTGGTTCTTTTCCTGGTGACATTCTCGACCACGAAAGAACGGATCAAACCGATGAACACGGAAAAATCCTCGCCCAAAGAGGACTTTGTCAATCTGCTCAAAAACAATCCGTGGAAGGTCATGTTTCTCATGACACTATGCCATTTCTGCATCCTCTCCTTCCGCGGTGGGGCACTCTACAACTACTATCATCACTACGCCGACAGGGGCGCGATGTATGACTGGGTGCAGAAGCTTGGCCTCGTCGTTCCAGCGGGCGCCTCGTCCTCCGGCATCATGGAAACGCTTGGTTACATTGTGCACGGCGACCGGTCGGATCTGGCAAATTCAAATGTCCTCGACGTGGGCTACAGCCTCATCAACATGCTCGGCACGGGCATCACCATCGTGGTCATTTTGCTGTCACCGCCCCTGGCAAAGATTTTTGGAAAGAAAGCCGTCGCCACCGCCGGTTTTGCGCTGGCATGCGTCGGAACCATCGCGTTTTATTTTCTCCCACCCACGAACATCAACGGCATGGTCGCGCTGACATTGTTTGTAGCTGTGGTCTATGCTCCGACAATTCCGCTGATCTGGGCGATTTACGCGGATGTGGCGGATTATTCCGAGTGGAAGACAGGCCATCGCTTCACCGGCATGGTCTTTGCGTCGATTGGCTTCGCTCTGAAATCGGGACTAGCGCTGGGCTCGGCCTCTTTTCTTTGGATCATGGCCGGCTTCTTCAATTATGACACCAAGCTGTCTGATGCGCCCCAGGCCGTGCAGGGTTATCGTGTGTGCAGCGGCATCGTCGTTGGAATTCTTTTTGGCGTCTGCACGATTCTGCTGATTGCCTACCAGATCAACAAGAAGATGACGATCCAGATGGCCGATGAACTGGCTGAGCGCCGGCAAAAATTTGCGACACAAAATCCACAAGCGACTTGAACACATCCATGAAGAAACATTATTTGCCGGGTTGCCTGACACTTGCGGCCCTCCTTGCCGGAGCCGCCACCAACCTGAGTGCGGCGGATCCGCTGACGCTGAAGGACGCCTACAAGAGTGATTTTCTCATCGGCGTGGCCATCAACCGCACCATCGCGACTAGTACCGCGGTCCGGGCCGACAACGCCAGCCGAAGTCAGGAGCAGGTGGACAAGGACATTGCTCTCGTCAAAGAACAGTTCAACCAGATTTCCCCGGAAAACGACTTGAAGTGGCAACTCATCCAACCGCGGGAAGGCGCGGACGGTTATGATTTCGACCCCGCCGATGCCTACGTTAATTTCGGCTTGAGCAATCACATGTATATCGTGGGACACACGCTCGTTTGGCACAACCAAACCCCAAACTGGGTGTTCACGGGGACAAATCCACCGCCGGCGGCAACAAACCCGGTTGGACGCGGTTTCGGTTATGGCGGACCACGAGCGTCACGCGAGGAATTGTTGCAACGCATGCACGACCACATCGCCACCGTGGTCGGCCGTTATAAGGGAAAGGTCAAAGTCTGGGATGTTGTGAACGAAGCCGTCGCCGACGGCGGCACGAACATTTTAAGGAACTCACTTTGGCTGCAAATCATCGGGCCGGACTTCATTGCCAAGGCGTTCGAATACGCCCACGAAGCCGATCCCGAGGCGATCCTTCGCTACAACGATTATGGGTTGGAAGGCGCGGCAAAACGCCGCAAATTCATCACTTTGATCAAGTCCTTGCAGAAGCAGGGCGTGCCGGTTATGGCCATCGGCACGCAAACTCACGTCAATGTTTCTTCCCCCACTTTTGAGGCGGAGGACGAGGCGCTGACGGAGCTGGCGACGCTTGGCCTGCCCATCCACATCACCGAATTGGACGTCAATGGTTCACAGGGCGGCCAGCGCGGCACCGGGGCCGATGTCGCCAGCAACGCCGCGACAACCCAGGGCGGCCTTGTCGACAATGCCAATCAACGCCTCGCCAATCAGTATGCCAACCTTTTTAGAGCGTTCCTCAAGCACCGCGACTCCGTGAAGGTTGTCACCCTCTGGGGTGTGAACGACGGTGTTTCCTGGCGAGCTGCTGGCCGTCCGCTGTTGTTCGATGCCAATGACCAGTCCAAGCCCGCGTTTGCTGCGGTGATTCAGGCAGCGACGCCTCAGTAAAAAAGACGCTGGCCCAATCTGACACGCGGCCGGATCCTGTGATCCGGCCGTTTTGTTATTTCTTCAAGCCCAGCGCCCACTCGATGCCGCCGAGGACATGCGCCTGATATGCCTTGCTGATCTCGGGCGAGTTCTTACGGTCTTTCAGGTTGGGGTCAGCGTCAATGATGTCCTCGCGATGGCCCAGGGACGTGTAAAAAACGTGACCCTCGCCATAATTTTTGCACCAGGAAACGGGAAAATGTCCGTCCGCATGGGTTTCAGGATGCTTGTCCATGATCAGCAGGTCATGCACCTTCGTGGCGTCGTAGTTTTTGAACTGGTAAATTTCCTCCTGGGAAATGACCCAGCTCTTGCCGAGTTGCGCGTTGGCGGGATGCTGCGGGTCTTCATTCAGGCATTCCACGCTCACCTGCGGACCGTGATGCGCAAACTCGCCGCCCAGCATATCAATGTAGCCGGGCCAATTATGAAAAGTATCGCTTGCGGCATGGATGCCGATGAAGGCGTGCCCCTGCCGGATCCAGTCGAGCAAGCCCTGCGGGTCGGGTATCGGCAAATCTCCCGTCGTGCTGGCGAAAACCACGGCGTCGTAATTTTTGAGTGATTCCGGCGAAAGCTTTTGCAGCGCGGTTTTCAAGGTTTCCTCCCATTTTGCCTCAGCGGCATTGAAAGCCGCCTTTTCCTCATCCGTCGCGTCCCTCTTTAGGTTGGCGGGCTTGCCGGGCGGTTGCTGCACAAGGTCCACGGTGAAGTCACCGCTGTCCTTGCCGAGCTGCGTGAGCATCTTTTCAAGCGTCGGAATGGAGCTGTGCCGGAAACCGGTCGTGGTGGTGACCACGAGCAGTTTTTTGGGCGCCGCGTGCAGGGACACGGTTGCAAGCATGACGAGCAGGAGGGCGGTGATGGTTTTCATTTTAATGTGCGCCGAAGGTTTCAGGGCTCATCGGGCGGCAGGATGGGCCGGACCCAGATATTGCGGAATTTGGTCGGGTTGTTATGGAACTGCAGGGCGAGCGGGCCGGTGGCGGGCATTGGCGTGTATTTCGGGAAAATCTTGTGGCCGGTCGGGCCAAGATAGGCCTGATGGTTTTGCACCACGACACCGTTGTGAAACACCGTGATCCATGCGGGCGACTTCAGTTCACCGGAGTCGGTAAAACGCGGCGTGGTGAAGACTGCGTCGTAGGTCTGCCATTCACCCGGCGGGCGGCAGGCGTTCACGAGCGGCGGATGCTGGCCGTAGAGCGCCGCTGTCTGGCCGTCCGGGTAGGTCTTGTTGTCATAACAGTCCAGCACCTGCAACTCAAATTTTCCCATGAAAAACACGCCGCTGTTTCCGCGGCCCTGGCCGCTGCCCTCCGCAGGCACCGGCTCGCAAAACTCGACGTGCAACTGGATGTCACCAAACTCCTGCTTCGTGCGGATGTCGCTCTTTTTTGCCACCATGGCGCCGTCCACGATTTCCCACGGCGCCGGCTGGCCTTTCAGGTCGGTCCAACCGGACAGATCCGTGCCATTGAACAGCACGATGGCGTCGCTGGGCGGCGTGGCCTGCGCGCTGAAGGCGGTCCCGGGCGTCACGATGACCGGTTGCGCGCGGTTCGGGTCGTGAACATGCCACTGGCTGTTCGGCAGCATGGGCGTGTTGGTATAACCCTCGACGCCATTGATGAACACCTTGTCATCGGCGGCGCGGAGAAGCGTGGTTCCAATAATAAAGACGAACAGGGCCAGTTGTTTTTTCATAAAATGCTGTTTATAAATGGCGGCAGAATTTGCGTTCGCAAGAAATGTTCCGTTTTTTGTCCCATTTATGGTTACGAAAGAAGTTGCAACTTTGAGTAGTCAAAGTCAATCTAAAGTGAACCTAAACTATTTTAATCATCGCCATCGCTGACCGGCCGGCCAGTCACGCAACCATCCAGCAAACATGCAAAACGAATCGTCCCCCCGGAAAAAAGGAAGCCTCAACCGCCGGCAATTTCTGAAGACCGCCGGCGCGGCCGCGGTTTCGCCGCTCATTTATCAGGGCTTTTCCTCCGCTCAAGAACGCCGCACTCATCCGTCCAACCGCATCAACCTGGGCGTGGTGGGCTGGGGGATGCAGGGCCCCGGCAACACCAAGTCGTTTTTGTATGAGGACGACTGCCAGGTGGTGGCCGCCTGTGATCTCGACAAGGGCCACCTGCAAAGCGCACTGGACACCATCAACGATCATTATCAAAACAAGGATTGCAAGGCATATCATGATTTTCGCGAGTTGCTCGCACGCGAGGACATTGACGCGGTGATGCTCGCGGTGCCGGACCAGTGGCATGCGCTGGTCTCCACGGAGGCGGCACGACGCGGCAAGGACATTTACGGCGAGAAACCGCTGGCCAAGACGATTGCGGAACAGCAGGCCATCGTCCGCGCGGTGCAGGCCAACAAGACCATCTGGCAGACCGGTTCGTGGCAGCGGTCGGTATCCACGTTTCATAAGGCGGCGGAAATCGTCCGCAACGGCCTTATCGGCAAGGTGACACATGTCGAAGTCGGCCTGCCGGCCGGCCATCATGATTTTGCCGGGACCGCGCCGGCTCTGCTGGAAAAGTTGAAGCAGCCGGCCGACAACACGGAATATCTGGCCACGGTTCTGCCGGGCACGCCGGATTGGGACGCCGCGGTGTCAACTCCGCCGGCTGATTTTGACTTCGAAACATGGATTGGTCCGTCGCGGATGGAACCTTACATCCAGGCCCGCGTGCACATGAACTGGCGCTGGAATTACAACACCGGCGGCGGGCAGTTGCTCGACTGGATCGGCCATCATTGCGATATTGCGCACTGGGGGCTGGGATTTGACCGGTCCGGGCCGTCGGAGGTTGAAGGCCACGGCGATTTTCCGCCCTCCAACGCGTTGTGGAACACCTGTGGCAAATACCGGATTGAACTGAAGTATCCGGAGGACATCACGATGACCATCGCGGGCGGCCATCCGGACATCAACAGTGGCACTAAATGGATCGGTACCGACGGCTGGGTATGGGTGGACCGCGGCGGTTTCGAAGGTTCCAATCCCGAATGGAAGACGTATAAAACGCTGCCCGAAAATCTGCGCAAGGTGAAATTGTACGAATCGAACAACCACTTCCGCAATTTTCTCGATTGCGTGAAATCGCGCCAGCCGACGATCGCGCCCGCGGAAACGGCGCATCATTCCGCCATTCCGGGGCACCTCGGATTGATTTCCATGATGACCGGCCGAAAAATCAAGTGGAGCGTGGACCAGGAAGTCATCAGCGACGATCCGGAAGCCAGCAAATTGCTGACCCGCGAGTACCGCGCGCCGTGGCATCTGGCGTGAAAACCGTCGATCCTTAACACCGCCGCAAATCCCCGCTGCATCCTTTTACCAGATGATGAACGACACCAAAGAAAATCCGACCTCGGGCGGCTGCGAATGCGAACGCACGCTGGCATTTCTCGTCCTGCGCGGCTGGCTGGCCGTGCGCGCAATCGCCACGGGCATCGAAAAATTCGGCGCCTACAAGACCATCCAGAAACCGCTCGTTGACCCGGTCACCGGCATGGAAGATCCCAGCGGCGCCATGGTGGATGTTAAGCTCAAATTCTACGCGCTCACGAATTATTCCGGTGTTCCGCCCTCATTGAAGGACAAGTTTGCCAACGAACCGCTGCTGCCCGGCTTCGCCTTCAATGCTTTCGACCATCTCCTCGGGCCGGCGCTCATCGCCACCGGCCTCATGCTCCTGTTCGGACTGGGCACGCGGATTTCGCTGTTCCTGCAGGGATTGATTTACATCGCGTTGACGGTTGGGTTGATCCTGATCCACCAGGATGACGGTATTTCCTGGCTGGGCATCCACATTGCGCTGGTGGCGCTCGCGCTGGTGCTGTCGAAGCACAACAAACTGGCGCTTCTGAAAAAATGGTAACTCCACCCATCACCCGCCGCGAATTCATTGGCGCGACGGCGGTCGCCGGTGCGGGCCTGATGCTCGCCTCCGGCACGAAAGTTTTCGGCCAGGCCAAGGCACCCGGCGGCAAGCTCAACGTTGCGCTCATCGGTTTTGGCGCGCAGGGCCGCGTGTTGCTGGAATCATTGTTGAAGATTGACAGCATCAACCTCGTCGCCATCGTGGACGTCTGGGAGTACGCCCGCACCTACGGCGAGCGTTATCTGGATAAAATGGGCGTCAAGGTGAATGCTTACGAGAACTACGAAGACCTTCTTGCGAACGAAAAGGATTTGCAGGCCGTTGTCGTGGCCGTGCCGGATTTCTGGCACGCGCCCATCACCAACGCCTGCCTGAAGGCCGGGCTGCATGTTTATTGCGAAAAAATGATGAGCAACACCATCGAAGGCGCGCGTTCGATGGTGCAGACGATGCGTGAGACCGGGAAGCTGCTGCAAATCGGCCATCAACGCCGGAGCAATCCCAGGTACCTGTTCGCGCTGAACCGGCTCGTCCGCGACGCCAAGATTTGCGGACGGCTGACCGCGGCGCAGGCGCAATGGAACCGCGCCGTGACCGATGATTTTGGCTGGCCCAAGAAGGCCCTGATTCCGCAGGAACAACTGGCGAAATACGGATTCAAGGACATGCATCAGTTCCGCAACTGGCGCTGGTTCAAGGGGCTGGGCGGCGGTCCGCTGTCCGACCTGGGCGCGCACCAGATTGACATTTTCAACTGGTGGTTTGGCATGACGCCAAAATCCGTCATGGCCAGCGGCGGCGTGGATTACTACACCACCCACGAGTGGTACGACAACGCGATGGTCATTTACGAGTTTCCCCTCCCCGAAGGCGTGGCCCGCGCGTTCTACCAGGTGCAGACGACCACCAGCGCCGGCGGCGGTTATTTCGAAATGTTCATGGGCGACGAAGGTTCGATCAAGATGTCGGAAAACCCGGCGCTGTCCGCCATTTACCGCGAGGCC
>DATMLG010000332.1:0-6212 GCA_035570675.1 Verrucomicrobiia bacterium
TCCCTGGTTCGGGGAGCGTCCGGCTCGCCTTTGAAACCTAACGCAGAATTGCGCGGCGTCAAATGGCGCTTAGCCAGCGCCGTAGATATTAGAAGGGAAGGGCGCAAGGTCTTCCGCAGGACTGCTTTTGGTTTGCCTCAAATTGAGTTTAACCTACGATGCGGGAGAATTCATACCGACATGCGGACAAAGAAGCCGATTGAATCTCTGATTTTGACCATCCGTGGCCAGAAGGTGATCTTGGACGCGGATCTAGCCGGACTTTACGGCGTGCCGACCAAGGCGTTAAATCAGGCCATCAAGCGCAATAGCGAGCGGTTTCCCGAAGATTTCCTGTTCCGATTGACCGAAAAGGAAAGAGATGAGGTGGTCACAAATTGTGACCACCTCATGCGGCTTAAATTTTCGCCGAAACTGCCCGTGGCCTTTACGGAGCACGGCGCGACCATGGCGGCGATGGTCTTGAACAGCGCCGATGCCGTGGCGATGAGCGTTTTCGTGGTGCGCGCCTTCATTCAGATGCGCGAACAACTGGCGGCAAATGCGGCCATTCTCAAGCGCCTTGCAGAAATTGACAAGACGCTGTTGGAACACGATCAGGCGTTGCGGGCGATCTGGACGAAGCTGCAACCGCTGCTCGCGCCGCCCCCCGAACCGCCCAGGCGCCGCATCGGTTTTCGTCCGGACAAGGAATAATTTCACGTTCGCCCCGCCGTTATAGCAAGACGATTCTTAATGCGGCACGAACGGTGGCGGCGGTGGCGGCGGCGGCAAAGGCGGCCCCGGCGGTGGCGGGGGCACAACGCATCCCGCGAGCGTGAACAGGCACAACATGAGAATTATCCTGAGTGATTTCATGAATCCTTTCCGGGCAAACGGCGATTCCAGATCGGTCGTCGGCCCCATTGGTGTTGAATGGATGTAGGTTCGGAAGCTTGTTTTTCCTCCCTGCTGCCGGTCGTCATGGCCGTTCGGGCGGAGAGGGCGTGATTTTGGAGAATCCTTTTTAGTTTTCATTCAGTTAAACGGTTGACCGTCTCAATTGAGATGAAGAAAAGGGCGGCCTACAGCGAGCCCATCCGTTTTCCGGACAAACCGCTGCGCTCTGTTTAGGGAGGGGTGTTAGTTCCCGCTGGCCTTCGCTGCCTTGGACTGATCCGTAACCGACTGGATCAGGTCCTGCGCCGCCTGCGACTTGGTTGCCGCATGGTTGAACAGGATGTCCGCCATCGTCACGGATTTCTCG
This sequence comes from Verrucomicrobiia bacterium, assembly GCA_035570675.1. Classification (GTDB taxonomy): domain Bacteria; phylum Verrucomicrobiota; class Verrucomicrobiia; order Limisphaerales; family Pedosphaeraceae; genus DATMLG01. The sequence continues at coordinate 1,247 of DATMLG010000332.1, forward strand.
TAATAGATGGTATTGGCGTTGTCATCAGGGGAGATGCCGCCGAATTTCACATCCGCGCCGCCAAAGAAGCCGTTGCGGTCGGCATAAAACTCCGTGTCCCTGGCCACCCGGGCGGCCGAGCCTTGCACGCTGCCGCCTCGGTAACCCGCGGTGGCGCCCGCCTCGCCGCCGGGGGCGAAGTTCGGCTGGGTCAGGGCGTAAACCGAGTTGGTGGTCGTGAACACGATGACACAGAAGACCTGCTGGCCGCCGACCTGCGGTCCCACGCTGGCAGTGTTCGCCTCAATGAATCCAGGCGCGCTCCACCTGCCGGTTGCCGGGTCCTTGACGAGGGCAACGCCCGCGCCGTGTTGATACGCGAAGCCGAAGCCGGCCTTTGTCACGTCCAAGAACACGAGGCCCTTGGCGTCGCGCAGAACTTCCGGGGGAACGGCCACGTCCGGCTTGTTCTGCATTACCTGGAACAGGGCCGTCAGATTTTGAATCCGCTGGTCCAGTTCCGCTGAATCGACCGCCAGCGCGCCGCCGGCGAATCCCATTAATATCAATCCAAGCATTAGCGTTTTCATAACGACTCCAACTTTGACTCGTTTGCCATACAATGCCAGAGGTTTTTTTTATCTTTTTTTCCAGGTGATTGGCGCGAGGCAACTTGCAAATGAAGTTTTTTGCGCGATATTGATGCGGGACGGTATTTTTCCGCCATGAAAGATCTCGCGAATCCACGGCTTATCAAGCTCAAGGGGATTTTATTCCTGCTGATCGGCCTGATGGCTGTCGCGCTGCTGTTGCTGGACCGGCCGGATTTGAAAACCGCCGCGTTGCTGGCCATCGCCATCTGGTGCTTCTGCCGGTTTTACTATTTCGCCTTCTACGTCATCGAGCATTACGTGGACCCGGGTCACCGTTTTTCCGGGCTGTGGTCGTTTGCGAAATATCTGGTCAGGAAACGCTGACGCCGGCGGCGGCTGCCTTGGACAAGAGCAAATCCAGATTTTCCAGGCAGAAGCGCGACCACGATTCGTAACCGGCGGGATCCTTCACCGCCTCGGACATCGGGACGAACTCGGGCGAGGAGATGCCGCTGCGTCCGCTGGCGACGTTTTCCTCATTCACACGCGCGATATGCACGACGCCGAAATGCACGTAGCCGACCTCGGTGCTGTCATCATTGATGACGGCGACAACGGATTCCTTCAATTCGTCAACGGCGATTTCCTCCATCAATTCGCGGCGCATGCCTTCCTCGTAGCCCAGGCGGTTTGAGAAAAGCCCGTTGTCCTCCTCTGAAATGTGGCCGCCGACACCGACGGAAAACAGCCCGTGCAAACGCGTTTCCTGGCCGCCCTTGCCCCGGCGATAGCGCAGGATTTTGTCGTTGCAAATGACGAGGACGTAGGGGATGAGCTGCTTGTAACGCTTGTCCTGCTCGGCTTCGCTCCGGTTCAGGTAAAGGATTTTGGAGGGGGAAGTCACGACGGGCAGGTATTTTTCGGTTTCGAGGCTGATGCCCTGGAACACGCCCAGTTCCTCAAAAAGATTTCGTTCAAAACACAGGACTCGTTCTTCGGCTGGCATGCTTCGGTTTACCTTTCGTGGTTGCGGTTGGCGAAATAGTGCATGGCGCTGCGGTTCGCCACGAGCAAAATGTATTCACTTTGTTGTCGACCCGTTATTCAATAGGTTATTCACAACGGCCATTCCGGGTTCACACTTATTCACATTATTTCCACAAGCGCGAGTTCGGCGGCGACGGGTTAAAATTGCCGCCGCCGGCCGGATTTGGCGTGCAAAACCCAATAAAATGGGCTATAGTCGGGCGGTTACCACGAATAAAACACTCGTACCATACTTATGCGAAGGATAGGCGCGCTGGCGGCAGGGATTCTCATGGCAACCATGCTGGCGAGGCCGTGTTTTAGCCAGACCATCACCAATCTGATTGACGGGTTTGATCCCGGCGGCGTAAAGGGGAATTCGTACAGCGCCGGGCAGATTACAAATATTTGGATGAACTGGTTTGGCAGCGCGTTCCAGTCGTTGAGCTGGGATCCGAACAGCGACGCCGGGTCGAATCCGGGTTCGGGCTCCCTGAGAATCGACGCGAACTTTAACAGCACGTCGAACCAGTTTGCGGTTTATGACGGACTGACCGGCGTCACCCCGGCCGTGAGTGCCACCGTGTACAACTATTTCGAGTGTGACGTCCGGTTTGCCGCAGGTTCGGCGACGGAGACCAACGGCGGCATCGCCAACTTTGGGGAGCTGGAATTCGGCCTCGCGGTGGGGTTCAGCCAGGATTTTTTCGGAGGCATTGCCATTCCAGCGAGCAATACCAACTGGGTGCATGTGAAGATGCAATTGGACCCGCACATGGACCCGAACCTCACGAACATCGCGGATGTGTTGATTCACATTTATGGGCCGTATTTTGGCGGCAGTAGTACGCTGAACGGCGCGAGCACGTTGTGGGTTGACAACATCCAGTTCACCGGGCCCACGCCGGTGCCGACCAATTGCGTGGTCAACTGGACGGATGTGCACCAGAGCATTGATGGTTTTGGAGCGTCATCCGGATTTAACGGTTCCCTGACGCCGGCGCAGATGAACATGTTTTACTCCACGAACACGGGCATCGGGCTGTCGCTCCTGCGCAGCCGCATTGCGCCCGACGGCACGACGGTGGAGGGCGCGGCGATGCAGATGGCGCAGAGCAACGGCGCGCGCGTCTGGAGCACGCCGTGGAGTCCGCCCGCGGCCTTCAAGGACTCGAGCAATGTGAACGGCGGCCATTTTATTTCCTCGAACTACCAGGCTTATGCGAACCAGACCGCCAACTATGTGCGGTTCGTGAAGACCAATTACGGGGTTAATCTGTATGCGGTTTCCGTTCAGAATGAGCCCGACCAAAGCACAAGCTATGAATCCTGCCTCTGGACGGCGCAACAAATGCATGACTACATTCCGTATCTGTATGCCGCGCTTTCCAATTACGGCGTCGCCTCGACGAAAATTCTCATGCCGGAATACAGCGTGTGGAATTTCGCGATTGCGAGCAACACCCTGGCCGACACGGTCACGTCAAACATGGTGGGCGTCCTGGCGGGGCACGATTACGATTACACGGTTTCGCCGGTGAACAGCGGCAACAAGGGGCTGTGGGAAACGGAGGCTTCGACGTTTGACACCTATGACGGTGGCATTGGCAACGGGCTTTATTGGGCTGAGACCATCCATGCCTACCTGACCGAGGCGCAGGTGAATGCATGGCATTTCTGGTGGCTGATCCCGCTCGGCAAAACCGATAATGAAGGGTTGACCGATATTTCGGGCAATCCCGCGAAACGTATGTACGTGCTTGGCAACTACAGCCGTTTTGTGAGGCCCGGCTTTGTCCGCGTCGGTGTGTCCAACAAGGCCCTCCCGACTTATATCAGCGCCTTCAAGGACACCAATACCGGCAAGTTCGCCATCGTCGCCATCAACCCCCTCAACGCCGGCTACGCGCAAACGTTCAACCTCAGCGGCTTCACGACCCCGGTCGTCACTCCTTGGGTGACCTCCGGCTCGCTTTCGTTGTCGAACCAGGTCCCGGTCGCGGTCAGCAACTCCACGTTTGTCTATAATTTGCCCGCGTCAAGCATCGTGACTTTTGTGGGGCAAGCCGGCACGGTTTCGCCCACGCTGGCCGTTCACGTTTCCGGCGCACAATCCACGCTGACCATCGGCGGACCTGCGGGGGGGAACTACACGATTTGGGATTCCGCGGATCTCATGCACTGGTCGTCGCTGCTTGCCACCAATTTTCCGATAATGCCGACCAATTGGACGGACCCGAGCCTGTCGCTGGGGACGGCGAAGTACTATCGCGTTTCGCTGGCGCAGTGATGGCCGTGGATTATTCCACCTTTGCTAGTCGGCCAGCCGCGCGTAAGTGGCCTTGCACGGATCGTGCTCCGGCCGCTGGCAAATCAGTACCTGGACCCATTCGGCCAAGCGGCGACCAAGGCGGCGGCAGGCTTCGCGCTCGCCTTCGCCGCGCGGACGGCCGGCGCAAACCGCACCGTAATGGAGCGTCTGGCCCGGGGCGACATAGTCGGTCACGCCGAATACCAGCAGGCCGTAGTTCATGAGCACGATTTGAAGCGCGAGACAGGTCAATTCACCGCCGCCGGCCAGGCCGCCGGAGGAGGTGAAGGCGCAGCCGATGCGGCCATCGATCTTCTGCCAAAGCGGTTGGGCGGTGACGTCCCACCAGCGTTTCATTTCCCAGGCGATGGTGCCCATGTGCGTGGGTGAGCCGACGGCAACGCCGTCGCACCACACGAGGTCGTCGGCGGTGGCCTCGTCCACGTTCTTCAGGCGGACTTCCACGAGCGGCACACTTTTGGCGCCTTCGGCGACGAGGTCGGCCATCATTTTCGTGTGGCCGCCGCGGCTGAAGTACAGGACCAGAATGCGCGCGGGACGGGAGGGGTTGGTTTCCATGTGCCAGGAGATAAAGTTGAAATCACTCTTAAGCGTCGTTTTCCCGAAAAAATGCCATGTTCATAGAGTGAATCAAGCTTACTCTGCCGTCGATGGTCTTCGTGGCGGGTGATTTGCGGGGCGGCGATAAAATGTGCCGGGTTGCGGGGCCGCGCAGGATGGATTAGTTTTTTGCCCCGCAACCAGCGGCTGGCCGGGAACAAAGAAACATTGTGAAAAAAACAGTTTTAATCACGGGAACATCGTCCGGTTTCGGCAGGGAAACAGCCCGGCATTTTGCAAAGCAAGGCTGGAACGTCATTGCGACGATGCGCAGCCCCGGGGCGGAACAGGAACTCACGGGTCTGCAGAATGTTTTGGTGAACCGGCTGGACGTGCAGGACGGCCAAAGCATCGCAGAGTCAATCCAGGCGGGTGTCGCGCGCTTTGGCAGGATCGATGCCTTGATCAACAACGCCGGATTCGGGCTGTTTGGCCT
>DATMLG010000333.1:0-3157 GCA_035570675.1 Verrucomicrobiia bacterium
GTGTTTGAAAAGGCTGAGTTAGTCGTCAAGGTCAAGGAGCCGTTGCCGGCGGAATATAAATTACTTCGTTCCGGGCAAATCCTTTTCACGTATCTCCATCTCGCGGCGGACCGTGCCTTGACGGAAGCATTGATGAAATCGGGCGCGACGTGCATCGCTTACGAAACTCTGGAAGTGAACCGCCGGCTGCCGTTGCTTGAGCCGATGAGCGAAATCGCCGGGCGCATGAGCATCCTCGTGGGCGGTTACTTTTTGCAAAAACATTTTGGCGGGAGCGGGACATTGTTGGGCGGTGTGCCGGGCGTGCTGCCGGGCAAAGTGGTAGTGCTTGGGGGCGGCTCATCGGGCATCAACGCGGCACGCATGGCCCAGGGCATCGGCGCGGACGTGACGATCCTGGAAGTGGATTTAGAACGGATGCGGTTTCTCGACATCACGCTGCACACGGCGCACACGCTTTATTCGAACGAGAGCCACCTGATGGAACTCCTGCCGGACGTAGACCTGCTCATCGGCGCCGTGCTGGTGCCGGGAGCGCGTGCGCCCAAGCTCATCACCCGCGCGATGCTCCGGCATATGCGCCCGGGCAGCGTGCTGGTGGACATCGCGGTTGACCAGGGCGGTTGCGCCGAGACGTCGCGGCCCACCACCCACCACGACCCGGTATTTGTGGAGGAAGGCGTGACTCATTATTGCGTCGCGAATATGCCTGGCGCCTACGCGCGCACGGCCACGCAGGCGCTAACGAATGCGACGTTCCGGTACATTGAGACGCTGGCGGATCTCGGGCTGGCCGAGGCGTGCGGGAAAATTCCGGCGCTCGTCAGCGGCATCAATGTTAAAGACGGCAAACTGACCAATAAAGCCGTGGCCGAAGCCCACGGCATTCCCTTCAAATTAGAAGTAATGCTCTAGATGACTATGCTTGAACCCTTGCAACAACTTGGCGGCTCGCGCGTGCGCTCGCACGGCCGGGACCTTATTTATTTTTCGGGCTGCGATTATTTCCGGCTCGCCGAACATCCGGCCGTGCGCAAAGCAGCGGCGGACGGGCTCAAGAAATATGGACTGAACGTGGCGGCCTCGCGCATCACGACCGGACACCATAAAATTTACGACGAACTGGAGCGGGAGCTGGCCAAATTTTTCGGCGCAGAGGATGCGCTGTTGGTACCGACCGGATACACGGCCGGAATCATCGTGGCTCAGGCACTGAGAGGAGATTTTTCGCATGCGCTGTTGGACGAGCGCGCACATCCCGCCCTGTTGGACGCAGCCGGGCAGTTGGGTTGTCCGGTTTTGAAGTTCAAGCATCAGGACACCGGTGATTTTGCCCGGGGCATTAAGCGATGCGGGCCCGGCGCGCGGCCCATGGTGCTGACGGATGGGATGTTTTCGCAGGATGGCTCGGTCGCGCCGCTGAAGACGTATCTGAAATGTTTGCCGTCTGATGGGATGATACTGGTGGATGACGCGCATGGCGCGGGTGTTCTGGGTAAAAAAGGTCAGGGGACGCTGGAATTTGAAGGTGTGGGGCGCGAGCGAATCATCAAATGCACCACATTGAGCAAAGCGTTTGGGGTTTTCGGAGGTGCGATTTTGGGAACCCGTGAGCTGCGGCAAAGGATTTTTAATCATAGCCGCGCGTTTGTGGGCAGCACGCCGTTGCCGTTGCCGTTGGCCAATGCAGCGCTGGAATCAGTGAGGATTTTAGCAAAGCAGGGGAATGCGCTGCGGAAAGACCTAAATCATAACGCCGAGTATGTGAAAGCGGTTCTGCGTGCCGCGGGGGTTGAATTTCCGGAAACACCGGGGCCGATTATCGCAGTGTACACCGAGGCATCGGCGCAAACGGAGGCATTGAAAAAGCGTTTGCTGGCAGGGGGAATTTTTCCGCCGTTCGTCAGGTATCCCGGTTTCGCTCACGGTTGGTTTCGCTTTGTCATTTCGAGCGGCCACACCCGGGCGCAACTGGACAAATTGATAAAGGTGTTGGAAGATTTCCGATGGACAGGCTCGGGAAAAATTTAGGCAAATATCTCGGCGAAACAATTGATATCCGTGCCGTGCTGGAAGATGCCCGGACGGCGGCCGAACAGCACGGCTGGAGTTCGGAGGTTTTCTATGAGCATGACGGTTTTAAGTTGTATGGTCTGCATCGCGGAGGTCGCGGCCAAACGAATCTAAAACGGATGTATATTTCGACGGGCATTCATGGCGATGAACCGGCCGGCCCGCTGGCGGCGGTAAAATTGTTGCAGGAGGATCGCTGGCCGCAAAATCTGGAACTATGGCTGTGTCCATGCCTCAACCCGATTGGTTTCACGCTCAACACCCGCGAAAACATCAGGGGCCTCGACCTGAACCGCGGGTATTTGAACCCGGTGGCAGAGGAAATCATCGCGCATATCGCTTGGCTGGAACGGCAGCCAAAGTTTGATTTGACGATGATGCTGCACGAAGACTGGGAATCACTTGGTTTTTATCTTTACGAGCAGAATCCCGAGAGCCGGCCTTCGTTCGCGGAAAAGATTATCGATGCGGTGGAAAAAGTCTGCCCCATTGACCGTTCAGAAATGATTGAAGGCCGCGCGGCCAGCGGCGGGATTGTGCGCCCGAACATTGACCCGCGTTCGCGACCGGACTGGCCGGAGGCATTTTATTTAATCACGCAAAAGACACGGCAGAGCTATATCGTCGAGGCGCCTTCAGATTTTCCATTGCCGGCGCGTGTCAACGCCCTCGTCGCGGCGGTGAATGCGGTAACCGGCAGCTTATGAGCAAAACGGTATTATTATTGATTGATTTGCAGCGGGACTTCCTGGAAACGGATGGCCGCCTGCCCGTGCCTGCGGGCGATGCCCAACGCGTCATCGCCGTCGCCAACCGGATGATTGACCACGCGCAAAAGGCTGGCTGGACAATGATTTGGATTAAGAACGAGTTCCGCTGGACGCAATTCCTCGGCAATCTCTCCCGGAAATATTCGGCCATGAAAGGCTCGCGCGGGGCGGAGATTGACCCGCGCATCAATTGTTCCACCGATTTCACCATGGTCATGAAATGCTGCGCCGATGGATTTTCCAACGCACGGCTGGAGACGATCCTGAAAGATTTGGCGCCGGAGCGTATCGTCGCCCTCGGCCTGATGACCGAT
>DATMLG010000334.1:0-9816 GCA_035570675.1 Verrucomicrobiia bacterium
ACCGTCGCGCCGTTGGGCACCGGAGCGCCGGTTTGCTCGCGGGCCGGCGCGGAATAGCGCGCGCCTTTTTGCACATAGGCGATTTCCCCGACACCCTTCTCCGGAATGGGCGTGATGATTTCGCCGACCACGCCTACCAAATCAATCAGCCTTGATTCGCTGGAACTTTGCGTGCTGCGGAAAAGCTTGCGCAGCACCCAGACCAGAGCCGCGGCAATAAGGAATGCGCCGAGCGCGGACAGCGGTGCGCTGAACCATACCGCCCGGGTGGCGGATATTTCGTGGAAAATGATGCCCAGACCCCCGAATGCGGCCACAAAACTCGCAATCACCGTGGGACTGAACGGCGACACGCCCGGCATGTCGCTGTTTTGCAGCCCGGCTTCGGCGTGGCCGCCCGCGCCGGTGACATGACCGCCGTCGAAATGCACATCATGACCGCCGCCCAGAAAATGTCCGAAGACAACGCTGGCCAGTGTGAACAAAACCCCGACTCCAAGACAAATACTGTAAACGTAGAGTTCCATAATCTGCCTTCCCGGTTGGTTGATGGAAGTCATTTAACCCCACCCCGCCGGTCTTCGGCAAGCACATTCAAGACAACCTGCGTCCATACTGCCTGCCGCGCTTAACCTATATTATTTTGCACGCGAAAAATCAGTTACAATAAGCGGGGCCGTTTATAACCGCTACAATTGCCGCCCCTTCTCGCTTGCCAAGCCGCCCCCGCCCCGGCATTTTTGCCGCCATGCAATCACACGAGTTATTGCGCGAAGTTTTCCAGAAGCACAGCGCCAAGCACATAGCCGCGGAGATGGGCCTGTCCCTCTCCATGATTTACAAATGGGCCGAGCCGCCCGATCCCGCAGCCGGCAGCGGCGCCGTCAATCCCCTCGACCGCATTGACGCGCTGCAAAAATGCAGCGCCGATCCGCGCGTCGTCCAATGGATCTGCCAGCGCGCGGGTGGGTTTTTCATCAAAAACCCCCGCACCCATCACCCCCACCCCGAGTACCTGATTCCTGCGACGAACGAAATCATCCAGGAATTCGCCGACCTGCTCGCGGTCATCGCCAAGGCCGTGGCCGACGACCAGATCACATCTGACGAGGCCGTGGACATCCGGGGCCGCTGGGAGGAATTGAAATCCGTGACGGAGGGTTTTGTGCAGTGCTGCGAGCAGGGCAATTTCCGGCACATCAAGAAGCACGTTGATACGCGCGCCGCGGCGAAAGCGCAGGCAGCGGCGGCCAGACCTCACGCGCCTTGATTCGGAGCCCGCAGACCGGACGTTGCGGGGAGGATTTATGCTGAAGGTGAACACGAAGAACATGCCCGAGGTGACTTGGTCTTCGCCCAAGGGAAAATTCGCCGGGGCCGGCAAGGAAATTTCCGAGGAGTTGGGGCGCAAGCCGGAATCCACGGACTTGAATGAGCGGCATCCTTTTGACGTGGAGATTTGCCGCATTCCACCGGGCAAGACCCCCTGCCCGTATCACTCACATAGCGCGCAATGGGAATTTTACCATGTCATTTCGGGCAGCGGCATTGTCCGGCACAAAGAGGGCAATACGCCCATCGAGACTGGCGACGCGTTCATCTTCAAACCCGGCGAACCGCACCAGTTAATCAACGACAGTTCAGCAGACCTCGTCCTTTACGTAGTGGCGGACAATCCCATCGGCGAGTCGTATCATTATCCGGACAGCGGGAAATGGGGCGTGAACTCACCCGAACATCGGATTATCCGCTCCGAGGGGCTGAAGTATTACGATGGGGAGGAATAAAAATTCCTGGTGGCAAAAGCCGAATTGATCTCCAAAGAAGACACTGCATCAACGTGGTGGTGCATCAGTTTGAATCCAGAACTGAGTTGGAAATCATTTTCCGGTGACAAGCTCAACTTCGCCGCCTTCAATGCCACCATGTCCGCCCCGCGCCTCGCATAATGCCTGCTCCTGCCCCCAGATCTTCTTCACGGCATCAGGTACGTGCTCCGGGGTTGCATGACTTACCCAGGTTAAAACCTCAACAAAGCTGGTGCTGCCCCCGTCCTCGGTGCTCCGAACAACAATATGCGGGCGGCCAAAGACCAGATGCTCGGCCTGATAAATCTGCCAGGAGCGTGCAAGCAGCTCTTCAAGTTCCTCCTCCCTGCCAGGCCTGGCGTGATACGTAACAAGTACCGTCTCCGGGTCGGCTTTCGTATCACCAGCAGGGTGCGTCGTCGAACAGCCCGTCAAGGCCACCAGTGAAAAGACGAACATTAAGTGTGTAGTCTTCATATTATGGTGAAAAAATTCATGCGCCCATTGATTCCGAGCCTGATGATTTAAAAGGTCAGGTCAAAAGACAAATCAAATCTCAAATGCTACACCATCTCGATCCGAGTTGACGGACGAGTTGGGCATGCTAAGCTTATGGTGGAATTTCGAGAGTCGGGAAGCCCGGTTCATTGAACAGGATGGACATTATGAAGACCAATCGCATCAGTCGCCGCCAATTTCTCGAACAATCGGCCATGGCCGCCGGAGCGCTGGCGCTGGCCCCGGGCGCGCTTGCCGCCACATCCCCCGTCCGCCGCACGGCCACCGACCAGGTGACGCTCGGCGCGACCGGCCTGAAGTTGAGCCGCCTCGGCATGGGCACCGGCAGCAGCAACGGCGCCGTCCAAACTGCCCTCGGCCATGAGGCGTTCAACAGCCTCGTCCATTACGCCTACGACCAGGGCATCACTTTTTTTGACACGTCTCAGACCTACCATACGTTCACGTGGATGGCCGAGGCGCTCAAGGGCCTGCCGCGCGAAAAGATTTTCCTCCAGTCCAAAATCCCCGGCAAGCCGGGGCAAATTCTGGATGTCATTGACAATCATCGCAAGGTGTTCAATACGGATTATGTGGACAGCATGTTGATCCATTGCATGGTCAAGGACCAATGGACCGATGATTGGAAGCGCATCATGGACGGCTTCGACGCTGCGAAGGAAAAGAAGTGGATCATGTCCAAGGGCACGTCCTGCCACAGCCTGCCGGCATTGCGCTCCGCCGTCGCTTCCGACTGGACGGAGGTCCACCTAGTGCGCGTGAATCCCCAGGGCAAGCACGTGGACGGCATGGAACAGGAAGTCTGGAACCTTTCCGACCACGACATCAACCCCGTGGTGGCCGAGTTGAAAAACATGCACGCGAAGAATCGCGGCGTCATCGGCATGAAAATTTGCGGCAATGGCGAATTCGTCGATCCGGCGGACCGCGAAAAATCCATCCGCTTTGCGATGTCCCGTCCGGAACTCAACGCGGTGGTCATTGGTTTCAAAAGTCCGGCGGAAATTGACGAGGCCATCAAGCGGATAAACAACGCGCTGGCTGAAACCGCCTGACGCCGGAGTTTCTGTCCGATTTGGTGGCCCCGGCACTTTTGCCGGTCATTCTCCTGCTCTCTTCCCGCTTCCTCGTTTCGTTACATCTTTTTTACAATTCATTTACCCACCGCTGACAATTGTTTTCGCCATCCGGGCCAAAGTGAGCGATATGAAACTCAAACATATTGTTTCGATCATTTGGGTAATTGCCACGGCAGGGTTGAAACTGTGCGGCGAGATTGGCGAGACCGCTTGAATATCTGCCATGCCCCGATGTTTACAAGCTGGACGAATGCGCGCGAAACGCCAATTATTCTGGTTGAACCGTGAAAAAAATCGCGCTGGTTTTTGTGACCGCGGTCTTCGTGCCCAGCCTCGTGCTGGCCTGGCTGGCGGTGCGCTCGCTGCGCGACCAGCAACTTGTCCTCGAACGCCAGCAATACCTGCTCTATCAGGGAGTCGCTGACGCGCTGGCGAAGGAGGCCGATGGATTCGTCACCGATCAGCAACACGAATTCGGCCAGCGGGCTGAGACGTTGCTGGCCGGCGGGACGACGGCGGAGGTGACGCGCTTGTTTGACGACCGTATGCGGACCAACTGGCCAAACGCCCTGGTCACCTGCGCGGTGACAACGCAGGGCGAGATATTATCGCCGCAGCCGAATGCCAGTCCCGCGGCGGCGGCGTTTTACGCGGACTTTGGAAAATTTCTCGGCAATCGCGAAAGCGCCCAGGTTTATTGGAACGCGAACAAGGCGTCGGCCAACGGCGGAAACGGCGAAAACAACAATTCCCAGGCGCAGAACAGCCTTCGCAATGTGGTTCCACAGGGCAACCAGGCGGCGGAGGTCCAGAACTATTCCAAGGTTGCGTCCTCCGAAACCGAATTCCGGCAGTTGGTGGGCGACGCCAATGAGGGCACGATTGCGCGCTTCGTGGACAACAAGCTTCGGGTGCTGCTCTGGCATCGCTCGCTGCATCAAACCAATCTCATCCTCGGCGCGGAACTTTCGATGCCGCGCCTCAAGGAAAATCTGGGGACGATTGTGAAGGGACTGGATCCCGCGTTGACGAATGACATCGCCGTGGCGCTGCTGGACGACATGGCGACGCCGGTGGCAGTGTCGCGCGATGGATTTCATGCAAACTGGAAACGGCCGTTCGTGGCCACGGAACTGGCCGAGGCGCTGCCGCACTGGGAAATGGCGGTTTACCTGCTGGATCCGGCCAAGCTCGCGCATTCCGCGCATACTTTGGCGTTGACACTGGGGCTGTTGATTTTCGTGCTGTTGCTGGCGATTGGTGTGGGCGGCTGGTTGATCGTCACCGATTTGAACCGCCAGTTGACTTTGGCGCGGCAAAAAACAGATTTTGTAAGCAACGTGTCGCACGAATTGAAAACGCCATTGACGTCCATTCGCATGTTCTCAGAATTGCTGGCTGAGGGGCGCGTTTCCGAACCGGAGAAGCGCCAGTCGTATCTGCAAATCATCACCGCTGAAACCTCGCGGCTCACGCGACTCATCAACAATGTGCTCGATTTTTCCCGGATGGAGCGCGGTGAAAAGAAATACCAGATGCGTCCGTTCGATCTGGCCGGGCTGGCGCGGGAAACCGTTGAAACCTATCGTCCGCACCTGGAATCGATCGGCTTTAAAATCGAAGCCGAATTGCCCGAGACCGAAATCATGGTGAACGGAGATCGCGACGCGCTCTCGCAGGTGCTGGTCAATCTCCTGTCTAATGCTGAAAAATATTCGAACAGCGCGAAGGCAATTGCCGTGGAACTTGAAAGGATCGCGGGGGAATCGCGGATCGAAATGCGAGTCCTCGATCGCGGCCCGGGCGTGCCGCGCGGTTGCGAGGAAAGAATCTTCGAGCAATTTTACCGCGCGCATGATTCCCTGAGCAGCGGCATCCAAGGCTCCGGCCTGGGGCTCACCCTGGCGCGCCAGATCGCCCGGGCCCACGGCGGCGACGTGATTTACCGTCCGCGCGAAGGCGGCGGAAGTTGTTTTATACTTAGTTTGCCGATGGAAAAGCAGGCGACCCGCGTGAACCCATGAAAACAAAAATATTGATTATCGAGGATGACCCGCACATTTTGCTGGGGCTGGAGGAGGTTTTGAAAAGCGAGTCATTCGAGGTGGCCGTTTGCAATCGGGGCGATGAAGCTATTGACGCATTTAATCAGCATCGGCCCGCGCTGGTTCTGCTGGACGTGATGCTGCCCGGTTTGAGCGGCTACGACATCTGCCGCAAGCTCCGCGCGAACAAGATCACAACTCCGATACTGATGCTCACCGCCAAAGGGCAGGAAATTGACAAGGTTGTCGGGCTGGACCTGGGCGCTGATGATTATGTGACCAAGCCGTTCGGAGTGCGGGAACTGCTGGCGCGCATCCAGGCACTGCTGCGGCGGTCGTCAAACACGCCGTCCGACGCGAAGGTCGCTGAAACTGCATTTCAGATCGGCAGCGCCAGCATTGACCCAAAAACTTTTCAAATCCGGCGTGGCAAACAAGTGGATGAACTCACCGCCAAGGAACTGAAGCTGCTCCAGTTGTTTCATGCCCATCCGGGCGAAGTCTTCTCACGCGACCGGCTGTTGAACGAGGTCTGGGGTTACAATTATTTCGGCACGACGCGCACGCTCGACCAGGTGATTGTGCAGTTGCGAAAAAAACTGGGCGACAACGGCGCGGAGCCAAAACATCTCGTCACCGTCCATGGCGTGGGTTACAAGCTGGTGGGCTGAATCAATGAAATGGTGAAGCCATGGACAGGTATGTCTCATTAATGGTGCTGTCCGCAAAACGTCAGAGTAGCTTTTATTTTACTTAAAACCACTACAAAATTATGACCTCCATTCAGGCCAAATCGAATTTTCTCGGATTAATTCCGCTGTTCACGTTGTTGTTAACAAGCTGGGCCATGTGCTCGCCGATTGAAGCCATGTCGGAGGACCTCCCAAAGAATCCGGGGAAGAGCGGAGTTCCGCAATTTTGTAAATCAACCAATGAAATTAGCGCATTTTTTAAAGAAAAAGGCGTACCTGTTGAGGTAAAGGAGATCCAGGGAAAGAACGAAAACTTCTGTTTTGTTTTGGCTTACCCTTATTCTGGCGTAGATACCACAGACTTATATTGCTATGTGAAGGCCGGCGAAGGATGGGGTCTTTTCTTAACGGCAGCGCTTTGGAAAAGTGGCCCAAATAGCATTGAAATCAAACCTGAAGGCGATTTTATGGACGTAACTTGCCGTGGGGTCGTGGTTCTTAAGGTGAATCCTCCAAAGTGAGACATGATACGTCACGCTTCCATCACCGGCTTTTATGAAGACCGGCTCTGGTCGCCTGAGCCGGCGGCCGTTCGGTATTAGTGACACCCGGCGAGGAAACGTTCCGCCTCGATGGCCGCCGCGCAGCCCATTCCCGCCGCCGTCACCGCCTGGCGATAAACGCGGTCCGAACAATCTCCGGCCACAAAAACGCCGGGCACGTTGGTGGACATGCCGTGCACCGGCTTGATATAGCCGTTGTCATCCATGGTGATGATGCCCTTGAACAACTGCGTGTTGGGGACATGGCCGATGGCCACGAACACACCGGCGCAATCAATCACGCTTTCCGCGTTGGTCTTGACGTTCTTCACCTTGACGGCGGTGACCTTGTCCTGCTTGACGTCGAGCACATCAGTGACGACGGAGTCCCAAACCGGCTTGATCTTCGGGTTGGCGAGAGTGCGCTCGGCCATGATGCGTGACGCGCGCAGTTCGTTGCGGCGATGCACCAGATAAACCGTGGACGCAAAGCGCGTCAGATAGGTGGCCTCCTCGCAGGCGGTGTCGCCGCCGCCGACCACGACCAGCGGCTGGTTGCGGAAGCCCGGCAGCGCGCCGTCGCAGGTGGCGCAGTAAGTGACGCCTTTTTTCTCGAGCAACGATTCGTTCTCCAGGCCAAGGTGCTTGTGGCCCGCGCCGCTGGCGATGATGATGGTCTCGGCCTGCACCGGCTCGCCATCCACGCTGAGGGTGAACGGCCGACGCGAAAGGTCCACGGACTCGACGGTGCCGAACTGCACGCGCGCGCCGAAGCGCTCGGCCTGCTTCTGCATGCGCACCATCAGTTCGTAGCCGTCAATGCCCTCGGGAAAGCCGGGAAAGTTCTCGACGATGCTCGTGGTGGTCAGCAGGCCGCCGGGGTGCAGGCCGGTAAGCACGAGCGGGCTGAGGTTGGCCCGCGCGGTGTAAAGCGCGGCGGTCAGCCCGGCGCAGCCGGTGCCAATAATCACTACCTTTTCCTTTTCCATCAGGACGCGAAAGGTAGTTTCAACGGGGGCAAATGGCAAGCGACTAAAGAACATTGACGATATGCATATTGCGCGAGTGCCCAAAATGGGTTAAATTACAGACGATGAAACTGAGGTTCGACCTGGTGGAAAAACTGACGCCCGAGATGGTCATGAAGAGCGCCCTGGCGAACCAGCACCGTTACAAAGCCGAACCGGTTTTATCAAAGACAGGCGTGGGTTATTTGGCACCCAGCACGCCAGAAGACGCAGTCAGGGAGGCCGCTCTCAGCGAGGCTTTAGTAAAGAAGCTCAAACGGCGACTGCGGAAAATTTGACTATCTCTTTTCCCAATCTCTCACGCCGCCAGAAATGATGCGGAACAGCGGATGCGGCTCCGGCAGCTTGACGGCCCGGAACTGACGACCAACCTCGGGCGCCCGCGCACGCAGCTTGGCCTTCAGATGGCGCCACTCGTAGAGCAATTGCCCGCGGGTCTCAGGAATGTGCCCCTTGAATCTCCGGCGCGAAATCTTGGAGGCGTCGAACCGGTAGCCGCGACTGGTGGCCTCCTCCGCGAGGCCGGCGAAAAATGTGGCAATGGCCGCCTGGGGATCGGGCTGGGATTGGAAGCGAAGCAGTTGCGGATGATGCCGGTAACCCTTGGTCGCGCCGGCGAGGACCTTCTGGGCAAGCAACGCCTCACGCCAGGCCGCCACCAGCCCTTTCGAATCCAAATAACGCGGATGCAATGTCCAAAGTCGCATGACCCGTGAAGTCTATCGACAATGGAGACGGCGGAAAACGATTTTACTGCTTCGCGGCCGGCGGATCGGGCACGGCGAGGGGTGCGTTGGGATCATCCTTGGCGGTGGAGTCGCTCTTGGATGCGGGTTTTGGTTCGTCGGCTTTTTCCACGACGAGATCCTTGCGATCTTTCAGGAGCGAATCGAGGCTCCAGCCGGAAACGAGGTAAATCCAATTCTGATACGCCTGGGCCTGCTTGAGCGTGGCATCCAACTGTTTCTGCCGCTCCTGCCAGGCCTTGTCGGCCTTGTCCTTGTCCTCGGGCTTTTCGCCGCTTGCGGGAATGCGCGTGGTTGGAAAATTCGCCACGACGGTCATGGTGATGGGATAGTTGTCGCCGTTTTTTTTGCCGACCTTCACGGTGTAGGTGAAGTCATCAAAGGTGTCCACGGTAATGGTGGTGGGCTTGTCCAGGCCGGTGTCTTCGGGCTTGGTGGTCGAGGCCATGACATCCTCGAAGGAGGGCGCGGCAAACGGGCTGGTGACCGACGGCAGGTTGGTGGTGTTTTCGGTCTGACCGGGTTTGAGGCCGGCGAGTTTCCATTCGCCAGAGTCATTCGTGCGCGAGATTTGCCAGGAGTTCGTGGCGTCGGGATAGGTGATGGCGATGGTCTTGGGCCGTTCCACCTTGAAGAAGTCCTTGTTGAGCCAAGTCTCGGGTTTCGGCTCGGCCTCGCTGAAGGGGTCGCGCACGAGGAGGACGTTGTGGGTGTCGCCGGCGGCCATGACATAGCGGCCGTCGGGAAAACTTTCATCCCCGCCGAACTGGGATTGTTGGGCGGGTTTTTGAAAATGCGATTTGCCGAGCGTGAGGGCCTTGAGGGTCTTGCCGTCCTTGTCCTTGAGGGTGAGCAAAACGCCGGCATCGCTCCCCTGCCCCGCCGCGGCGAGCTGCAGGCGCGGCAAATCCGCGGCATCCACCTGCTCGGTCTCGAGGATCTTGAGGTCGGCGGCCTTGACGAGAAAGGCGCTGATCTTGGAAAAATCCGCCGCGTAATTGTTCCGTTCGCGCACGCGCCAGAGGTCGTCCACCTTGACGACATTCAATTGATTGGTGCCCTGCTGGATGCTGATGGCGGCGACGTCGTTGATGGGAAAATTATTGCCGAGCAGTTTGCCGCCCTGTTCCTGCGCGCCGGTGCCGGCGGCGGCGTTGTGGTGGCTCTGGACGAGCAACCCCGCGCCGCCCACGATAATCAACAGAACGACAATAATGGCGAATTGTTTGCGATTCATTTTGCCGAAGTGCGCCTACGTTTAAGACCGGCCAGACCGACGCCCGACAACGCGACGAGCAACGGCATGCCGATGATGTTGCCCCATTCGACCCAGTTTTTGGTCGCGTCAATGTCATGT
>DATMLG010000335.1:0-7639 GCA_035570675.1 Verrucomicrobiia bacterium
GTGGTTCAATGTGGATGAAATCAGCATCAGCATCTACAAGGTGGCGTCGGTGCACATCAAGACAGGGATGGTTTGGTCGGACATATTGATTGAATCGTCGGGCGGGACCGACCCGCTGGCAAGCCACGGCCACAGCAAATCCGACGCGCAGCGGATCAAAGAATTGATCGAAGGCTTCCAGGCCGACCCCACAAACCGCAGCAACCCGACGTCGTCGTAGCGTCCGTGAAGCGCGAGGTCATTGTCGTGGGCGCGGGCGCGGCGGGCTTAATGTGCGCCATCGAAGCGGGCCGGCGGGGGCGCTCGGTGCTGGTGCTGGAACATGCGGAGCGGCCGGGCAAAAAAATCCTCATCTCGGGCGGCGGCCGCTGCAACTTCACCAATCTCCACGCGACGCCGGAGAATTTTTTGTCCGGCAACCCGGACTTTTGCAAATCCGCGCTGGCCCGTTACACACCGGCGGATTTCCTCCGGCTGGTGGAGCAGCATGGCATCGCCTGGCACGAAAAAAAGCTGGGGCAATTGTTCTGCGACGTCAGCTCGAAACAGATCGTGGAAATGCTGCTCAAGGAATGCGAGGCGGCGCGGGTGGAAATCCGGCTGAACTGCAAGGTGAACGCGGTGCGGCAGAACGACGGTTTCGCGCTGGACACGAGCCTGGGCGCGTTCGAATGCGATTCGCTGGTGATTGCCACAGGCGGGCTGTCGATTCCGAAGATTGGCGCGACAGATTTCGGTTATCGCATCGCCGAGCAATTCGGGTTGCGCATCATCCCGCCGCAACCGGGACTGGTGCCGTTGACCTTCGGCGACGCCGAGCAACGGGCGTTCGGAGAATTGAGCGGGATATCGGTGGATGCGAAAGTCTCCGCGGGAGGCGCAAGCTTTCGGGAGCATCTGTTGTTCACGCATCGCGGGTTGAGCGGCCCGGCGATTTTACAGATCTCGAGTTACCTTGATGGCGGCGGGGCCATCGCGCTGGATTTGCTGCCGGATCAATCGGCGCGGGAATTGTTGCAGGCGGAACGCGGGACGAACAAGGAGTTGAAGACCGTGCTCGGCCAGGTGTTGCCGCAACGGTTCGCGCAACAATGGTGCGCGTACTGCGCGCCGTCGAAGCCGATGAACCGTTACACATTGCTGGAGCTGGAGGAAATCGCGCGGCGTTTGCAACGGTGGGAAATTATGCCGGCGGGCACGGAGGGTTACGCGAAGGCGGAGGTGACGCGCGGCGGCGTGGACACGGGCGAGTTGTCCTCGAAGACAATGGAATCCCGGCGCGCGCGCGGCTTGTATTTCATCGGCGAGGTGGTGGATGTCACCGGCTGGCTCGGCGGATATAATTTCCAATGGGCCTGGGCCTCGGGCCACGCCGCCGGACAATTCGTGTAAATCGTGCGCGCCCTTCCCAAACCGGCGCTGGCGCATTAGAGTCTCGCGCATGTTGGTAGGGCTGGATGTCATTCTAGGGTTGCTGGTGGCGGTGGCGGCGCTGGCGCTGCTGGCGCGCAAAATATCCGTGCCCTACCCGATCCTGCTGGTGCTCGGCGGGCTGGTGCTGGCGTTGATCCCGGGACTTCCCGCGATAAAACTGAGTCCGCACCTGGTCTTTGCGCTGTTCCTGCCGCCGCTGCTCTACCCGGCGGCGTTGTTCACGTCGTGGCGGGATTTCCACGCCAACTTGCGGCCGATATTCCTGCTGGCGGTGGGACTGGTCGTGTTCACCACCTGTTCGGTGGGCTGGTTCGCGCACTCCGGGATCGTGGGACTGCCGCTGGCGGCCGCATTTGTGCTGGGTGCCATCATTTCCCCGCCCGACGCCGTGGCGGCCATGGCGGTCCTGGAACGTCTGCACGTCCCACGCCGTATCGTCACCATCATCGAGGGCGAAAGCCTGGTGAACGACGCGACCGCGCTGGTGGCCTATGCATTTGCCATCGAGGCGTTGAACACCGGTTCGTTCTCGCTCACGCAGGCGGGGGAACAATTCATCCTGGTCAGCGCGGGAGGAATTGGATTTGGCTTGTTGATTGGATGGCTGGCTTCGCATGTGCAACGGCGGCTGGACGATCCGCCGGTGCAAATAACGATCTCCATACTCACGCCCTTCGCGGCGTACCTGCCCGCCGATCAAATGGGCGTCTCGGGCGTGCTCGCGGTGGTAGCGGCGGGCTTGTACCTGGGCTGGCGCTCGCCGGAAATCATCAATTCGCGCATGCGCCTGCAGGCCGGACCGGTGTGGGAGATGATTGAGTTCTTGTTGAACGGGCTGGTCTTTATTCTCATCGGACTTCAGTTGAAGGAGGTCGTGGAAGACATTTCGAAGACGGGTTCAATTCCAAAATTGTGCTGGGAGGCTGCGGTCATCAGCCTGCTCGTCATCGTTGTCCGCTTCATCTGGGTGTTTGCGGCGACCTATTTGCCGCGCTGGATGAGCAAAAAATTGCGGGAACGCGACCCGCTTCCCGGCTGGCGGCCGGTGACAATCGTCGCGTGGACGGGAATGCGCGGCGTGGTTTCGCTGGCGGCGGCATTGGCGCTGCCGTCAAAAATCAAGGACGCCACGGCCTGTAATGTTATCATCTTTTTCACGTTTGTGGTGATTCTGGTGACGCTGGTATTGCAGGGGTTGAGCCTGCCGTTCCTGATTCGCTGGCTCAAGGTGACCGACACCGGCGAAGCGGAACACGAGGAGCGGCACGCGCGGCTCAAGGCGAACCAGGCGGCCCTGGCGCGGCTGGGTGAACTGGAGAGCGATGGTCATTTCGCGGCGGACCTGCTCCAGCGCCTCCGCGTCGAGTACGACGACCGCTTGCGGCAACTGGAGGCCTGCACGCCGGACGTGGACGGGCCGCGGCAGCTTCTTTCGGCGGACTATGAGGAACTGCAACGGGAGGCTCTGCGCGTGGAGCGGCAGACCATTTTGAAACTGCGCAATGAACGGCTTATCAACGACCACGCGTTGCGGCGCATCCAGCGCGACCTGGACCTGGCGGAGGCGCGCTTGCGGCAATAGGACTTGAGGCATGACGAAGAAACCTGCCGACATCAAAGCCACGGTCCCCGAGCCATTCTTCAAGGGCTGGGCGAAGCCCGGGCCAATCCCGCCCGGCGCTTTGGATGAGAATCTCGTCGTCCCGGACGGCGAAACGCTCGATGCCATCAGCGGGTATTTTCGGCTTTATCAACTTCGCAACGGGCATCGGTTTTCCACGGATGACGTTTTGACAGCTTGGTACGGGACCACCTGGTGTCCAAGCGCGCGGACCGTGCTGGATTTGGGCAGCGGGATTGGTTCGGTGGGAATGATTGCCGCCTGGCGCCAGCCGGGAGCGCGTTTCGTAACCGTCGAGGCGCAGGCCAGGAGCGTGGAACTGGCGCAGAAATCTGCCGCCTACAATGGACTGGACGAACGCTATGAAATCCGCCTCGGCGATTTCCGGGACGCGGGCGCGCTGAGAGCGGACGAGAAATTCGACCTGGTGCTGGGCAGTCCGCCGTATTTTCCCGTGGGCACAGGCATTGAAGGAGATCATCCGCAAAAAATCGCGTGCCGTTTTGAGTTGCGCGGCGATATCGCCGACTATTGCCGCGCGGCTGCGGCACATCTGGCGGTCGGTGGATTTTTTGCGTGCGTGTTCCCGAACGAACAAATTGAACGAGTTCAGAAATCCGCCCACAAGGTGGGTCTGGCAATTGTCCGCCGGCGGACGGTGGTGCTGAAGGAGGGCGAGGCTCCCCTGCTCTGCCTCTTTGGGATGATGCTGGCCGACCATTTGCCGGAAGGTTTCCGTTCCCAAACGTGGGACGAACCATCGTTGATCATCCGCCGGAAAGATGGCAGCGTTCACCCGGAATATTCGGCGGTCAAGCTAGCGATTGGATTTCCACCGTGAAGGCGCAGCTCAGAATCTAGCAAATCTTTTCGTGCGTGTTGCAATTTGTGGGGAGTCGCTTTATGATACAAGCAAGGAAATTGAACAGCTGAAGGTGCCATGCAATCAAATCGTCCATTTTCAAGCGCACTTGTTCGCGGCGTTGCTTTTTGGTGCATGGTAATCGGCAGTGCCGTCTTCATCCCTGTGGGTTACGTAGGTATGCTCATGCCAGTAGACTGGGCGTTCTTACTCGGCTTGCTGATGTTCATTTTAGGGGCGGTTGGGCTTGTGTGTGCGTTGAGGCACGCGTTCTCCAAAGCGGTAAAGGAACCTCGGCGCTCAACGTTCACCGCTGCCGCCCTCGTCACCTGCGCGGTCCTTGCGGGTCTAGGTCCGTTTTTATTCAGAAAACGCACGGTGCCGCTTATGTCGGAGGGCAGAGTGGTAGCAATCGCGAAACGGCCCTGGTCTTGGAGTTCTGAGGGCGACAACGAATTCGGCGTTTACGTCGGGAAAACAAAGATTTTCAGTCTGTGGGGGGATATGTTCGACTGTCCATTATTCATTTATCCATTTGCTGACGGTCGACGGTTTTTGTGCATTGATGATGATGACACGTCGGTCTTGGTATTTATCGTGGATTTTACCGGTACGGGTACAAACGTCACAAATCAACCCGGATGGCCTCCTAACGATTACACCCGCAATTATTTGGTAGAAAGAGCGCCGCGTATTGTGATGGACACGAAAGGTACCGTTCGCCTGCCGAGTTACGCGGAGGTACAGGAAGCGTCGAGAACCCTTATGAAGTTAACTCCTGGAGAGTTGAAATCTGCGTCCTTTCCATCTTGTGACTTTGGCCTCTGCCGGCTTTATGTTCCAAAAGAGTTCTTGCTAAGGCAACTGGATACAAATCGTCAGAGTGTTTGGCCAGAATCATGACGTTACCCAACCGTTAATTACACTATGAAAACTACTGAACCCAAACTACCCGAGGGCGCGGAATCCGTTGTTCTGGGCGCCGGTTGTTTCTGGTGCACGGAGGCTGTGTTCCAGCAGATTCCCGGCGTGCTGTCCGTGACTTCCGGTTACATGGGCGGTGAAACGAAGAACCCGACCTACGAACAAATCTGCACCGGACAAACGGGCCACGCCGAGGTCGCGCGGATTGTCTTTGATCCAAAAAAGACGGGCCTCGCGAAGATACTTGAAGTCTTTTGGAAGGCGCACGATCCGACGACTTTGAACCGCCAGGGCGCGGACGAAGGCACGCAATACCGTTCGGCCATATTCTACAATTCGGCCGAACAGCGGCAGATTGCCGAAAAATCCCGTACCGACGCAGCGAAGGCATTTCCACGGCCCATCGTCACGGAGATTTCTCCGGCCTCCGAATTTTACGCCGCGGAGAATTATCACCAGGACTACTACCGTCTGAATAAAAACGCCAACCCCTATTGCCGGGTCGTCATCACTCCCAAGCTCAACAAACTCGGCCTGCCGGCATAAGTTCGGAAACATTGGCGCATTTTTTTCATTTTGTTTCAATCGGCCTTGCCTCTTCATCCATGGCCATTACACTCCGCGCGCGATGTCGAACTTGAGCGCCCTTAACCCCCAGCAACGCCAGGCCGTGGAGACCATCAACGGCCCGGTGTTGATCCTGGCCGGCGCGGGCACGGGCAAGACGCGCGTCATCACCAGCCGGGTGGCGCATTTGGTGGAAAAGGGCGTTTCGCCCGGCAACATTCTCGGTGTGACGTTCACCAACAAGGCTGCGCGCGAGATGCAGCAGCGCGTGTCGCAAATGCTGCCGCGTCCCGCCCGGACATCGCCGGACGAACGCCCGGATCGGCCCACCATCTGCACCTTCCACTCCCTGTGCGTGCGAATTCTGCGCCACCACATCGAAAAGCTTGGCTACAAGCGGAACTTCGTCATCTACGACGAATCTGACCAGCTCGGCGCCATCAAAAAAATCCTCAGCCAGATTTCCGACAAATCCACCAAGACCGACCCGGCGGCCATCCTTGCGCTGCTCAGCCGTTACCGAAACGGCGGTTCCCGCGCGGCGGCGTTTGCGGATCCCAACGTGGCAGCGATGGCCGAACACGTCCGCTCGCGTTACGAATCCGCCCTGCGCGCCGGCAACGCGGTGGATTTTGACGACCTCATTTTGCTCACGCTGAAACTGTTTCAGGAGCATCCCGATGCGCTCGAAGCCTGCCGCGCGCGTTATCGTTACGTGATGGTGGACGAATATCAGGATACCAACGCCGCCCAGTTCAACCTGGTCCATCTGCTGACGCGCGAGCATCGCAACCTCTGTGTTGTGGGCGATGACGACCAGAGCATCTACGGCTGGCGCGGCGCGGAAATCGCCAACCTGCTGGACATGGAAAAGCATTATCCCGAGGTCAAGGTCATCAAGCTGGAGCAAAATTATCGTTCCACCACCACAATTCTCCAGGCCGCCAACGCGGTCATCAAGCACAACGTCCGCCGCCGCGTGAAACAATTGTGGTCGCAGAAGGGCCACGGCGAGAAAATCATGTTGCATGCGTTTTCCGACGACGAAGCCGAGGCGCGCGCCGTGGTGGAACAGATTCAATACGCCCGCGTCGCCGGGCGTGTTCCATGGATTGAACAGGCCATCCTCTTTCGCACGAACATCCAGTCCCGCGCGCTGGAAACAGCGCTGCGCCAGGGCGGCGTGCGTTACCATTTGATCGGAGGTCAGAGTTATTTTGACCGGCGCGAGATTCGCGACTTCCTCGCCTACCTCAAGCTTTTCATCAACCCGAACGACGACGTGAGCCTGTTGCGAATCGCGAATGTCCCCGCCCGCG
This sequence comes from Verrucomicrobiia bacterium, assembly GCA_035570675.1. Taxonomy (GTDB): domain Bacteria; phylum Verrucomicrobiota; class Verrucomicrobiia; order Limisphaerales; family Pedosphaeraceae; genus DATMLG01. Next base: position 6,728 of record DATMLG010000335.1, read on the forward strand.
GATTGAGCGACGTCACCATGGAACGCCTCCTCGCGGCCAGCCAGGAACGTAAATGCTCCGTCTTCGCCGCGATGAAAAACCCCGTCGTGTCCGCGACGTTTCTCGCCCGGACGCGCGAATGTGTCGAGACTTTCACCGCTTTTGTCGAACACACCCGCGCGCCTCTGATTGCCGGTCAAGGCATGTCGTTGCAGGCTTGGGCTGAACGTTTTTTGGATGAAACCGGTTACCTCGCCGAGTTGCGACGGTCGGAGAAAAATGTGGAAACGGCTGAGAACCGCGTGCGCAACCTGAAGGATCTGGTGGTCACGTTGGACAGTGGCAAGCCGGTCACAGCCCAGCCCGCAGAACGATTGCAACAATTTTTGGACGAACTTGCGCTGGACAGCGAACGCGAGGAGGAGCAGGAAAATCAGGGTGATGCGGTGACGCTGATCACGATGCACAGTTGCAAGGGATTGGAGTTTCCCCATGTTTTCATCGTGGGCCTGGAGGACGGCCTGCTCCCCCACTCGCGCTCGAAGACCGAAGGAACGCTGGACGAGGAGCGGCGGCTGTTCTACGTCGCCATCACCCGCGCGATGAAGACGCTGAACATCAGCCATTGCGCTGGACGAAAAAAATATGGCCAGGTGATGCCGTGCCACCCCTCGCCGTTCCTCAAGGAACTGCCGCCCGAACTGGTTGAACTGGCCGACGAAAAGGCCCGCCAACCGGTCACGCTGGAATCGGGCAAAAACCGCTTTGACGCGCTGCGCTCGGCCTTGCAGTGATTTACTGCGTCGAAGTTCGTGGTTGTTCTTGAATTTAAATCCAAAAACTCCAACCCTCATCCGCAAATGCCGCCGAGCCTTGAAGTGCTGTTCACTCCGGCCGAATTCGCCACGCTGCCGCAGCGCGATTTGTCGGGGA
>DATMLG010000336.1:0-3516 GCA_035570675.1 Verrucomicrobiia bacterium
AATAAATCCCGTTTGTGGCTGCGTCGGATGGCAATGTTTCCGGCGCGGCAAACTTCCCCCATTTTTCTGCGGCTTGACTTTGGCCGGCGCACCCCTGAAGCTGCGCCCTCAATTTCAACAACATTAATACTATGCACGTGACCATCCGACTCTCGGCAATCGTAACCGCAGCCCTTTGCCTCGCCGGCTGTGCCAAGGATACTCCAACCTCAACCGACAGCGCGCCCGCCGCCAATCCGCCCGCCGCGGCAGCGACTCCCACCCCTGCCTCAACCCCTGCCATGTCTGCCACACCCGCCCCCACCACCATGACCACCACCGCCAGCGGACTCAAATACATGGTCCTTAAACAAGGCACCGGCACCGTTTCTCCCAAGGCTTCCGACACTGTCACCGTGCATTACACGGGCACCCTGCTCGACGGCACTGTGTTTGACAGTTCCGTGCAACGAGGCACACCGGCCACCTTCGGCTTGAGCCAGGTCATCCCCGGCTGGACCGAGGGCCTCCAACTCATGCATGTCGGCGACAAGTTCAAATTCGAGATCCCTCCCAACCTGGCCTACGGCGCGAACAGCCCCAGCCCGCTCATCCCGCCCAACAGCACCCTCGTATTTGAGGTCGAACTCCTCGGCATCCAGTAGCCGGGAAGACCTCATGGTCCCGATTGATCCGACGGCCGCGTCGGTGAATTAGATTTATTTTGCCAGCGGCGTTCGCTTGCAGAGTCTGACCATGCAGACTGCCCGTTACATTGCGTGAAATCTTTTTCTTATTGCCCCATTGACTTCTCCGCGGCGAGATTCAATAGTCGGATTGTCTCCTTTGTTTGCGGTTGCTCAATATGATTGCCTGCGATGACATGGACTTGTTCGGCGGATATATTTCCACCGTCGCTTCCATTGAATTCTGCTGCCAGATATCGACCTCGGGCGAAGGCCTGCGTCAGACCCCGGTCACCTCCGTCCATGATTTGATGCAACCCGGCAGTCCGACCGATGTGCGGCCGGTCATCGTCCTTTCTTACGACACCATCTGGCACACTATCAATCTCTCTGTGCCCCACAAATTGATCGTCAACTTCATGGAATCTCTCGCTGCGGGCGACAACCGCATTTCCCTGCGGCAGGCCCTCGAACAGGCCTGCCTCAAATTTGGTTACTTCGGCGCCTGGAAATGGGTGGCCGCATCCGCCCCGGAATTTTCCCCCAATAATCGACTTATTGCACAGGAAAGCTTGTTCCATCTGCCACCCATAAAACCCGGCTACTCCTGGCTGGCGGATTTTCAGGGCCACACCGATTCCCCGCTGGCGGACTGACCGTCGTTCCCGTCGTCGCGTAATTTTGTTTGCCGTTATATTTGACAAAATATATCGCTTCGGCTGGAATGCCCGGGATGTCGTTCCGTTTCAATCACTAATAATCTTTAGCACGGTCACACCATGAAATTGATCAGACCATTCCTCCGCTCCAACAAATCAAACATCTTCGCCATATCCGGGAAGCCCGCCGGCGGGTTGGGAGGCAAAACCGCTTCGCTGGCCGGCGCGTTGGTGGTTTTGCTCCTGCCAATGATTTCGCCGCCCTGCCACGCCGAGGACGGCTCGACGAATGCGCCGGACAACTCGATGACCACGCCGGACAGTTCGTCCTCCTCCAATCCGGTCATCGGTTATTTCGCCGACTGGTTCAAGCGCGCGTCGAGAACGCAGGCCGAACAGCCGCATTGGGTCACGCCGCTGGTCACGGTCACGCCCCGCCTGGAACAGGAGTATCGGTACGACCAGCTTTGGCAGACGGTTCCCGGCGACCACACCGTGGTCAGTTACGGCGGTGGCAAGGGACTGGAACTGATTCCCGCCGAGCGCGTCGAAGTCATCATTGGAGTGCCCGCCTGGCAGACGGAAAACGACCTGAAAAACAAAAGCGGATGGACTGATCAAAATTTTCTGATTAAATACCGCTGGCTGTCCGCCAACGCCGAGAACGGTGATTATATCCTGACCACTTTCCTGGGCCTGACCGTGCCAAATGGAAGCGATAACACCACCTCGCACCTTTTCACCTGGACGCCCACAGTCGCCTTCGGCAAAGGCTGGGGCGATTTTGATTTCCAAAGTACGCTTGGCGTGTCCTTGCCGAGCGACAACTGGGTGCGGACCGGACCGGGAACGCCGATTTTGTACAACACCGCGTTCCAGTATCGCCTGTTTAAATATCTCTGGCCGGAAGTGGAAGCCAACTACACCTACTGGCCCAATGGCAAACACGAGGGGTTGAACCAGCTTTTCCTCACGCCGGGCCTGCTCCTCGGGCGAATCCCCATCTCCGGGCGGCTGGGATTGACCTTTGGCGGGGGTTGCCAGTTCGCGGTCACGGACCATGCGCTCATGCAGCATAATTTTATTCTGTCTGCGCGGCTTCCGTTCTGATGAATTTGGGATGGGGAACAAACAGTTCGGCCAATGCCGTAATGCCGGGGCGATTCTTCAGAGGCCGGGGAATCGCCCCTTTTAATTATACCAAACCGGCACGATGGATCGCCCGGCCTCCCGCTCAAAACCCAGCCATCTCCCGCTTCCGCCGCGTGAACCGGCAGCTTTCCTGATAACCCGCCGAGCGCGCCAGTTGCATCGCCTCGGTAAAATTCATCCCCACTTCCCCCGGCGCGTGCGCGTCAGAGCCAAACGTGATTGCCACGCCCTTCGCCCGCGCCATTTGCACAATCTTCGGGCTGGGATAAATCTCGCGGCAATCCTTCCGCAATCCGGCGGTGTTGAGTTCCATCGCCACATTTTTTTGCGCCGCCGCTTCCAGAAACTGCTCGAACAACGGCGTGCAATCCCGTTCCGGGTAGATGCCGAATTTTTTCGGCAGATCGGCGTGGCCGATGATTTCGAACAGGCCCGACTCCGCCGCCCGCGTCAGCCAGTCAAAATAAACCGACCAGACCTCGAACGCGTCCCGCTTCTTCCATTCCGCGAGCTTCGCGGGATTGTCAATCGCCCACGAGTCCGAGACATAATGCACAGAACCGATGAAATAATCCCACGGATGCAATCCCGCGAGTTCGCGGATCCATTCCTCCTGGCCCGGCAGATAGTCCACCTCCAGCGCCAGCTTGATCGTCAGTTGCGGAAAATCCTTCCGCGCCCTGGCGACTTTCTCCACATACCCGCCCAGCTTGTCGAAGTTCATGCGCCATTCGTCGAAGTTGTCCCGGCGCATTGGTGAGTGATCGGAAAATCCAATCTCCGTAAATCCCAGCGCCACCGCGCGCGCGGCATATTCGGACGGTTCCCCGGTGGCGTGTTGACACAACGGGGTGTGCATGTGGTAGTCGGCTGGCCACGACATAGGACAAAACTATAACGCGAATCCGGCCCGGGTAACAACGGATAATTGGAAACCAACGCCCGCACGAAAACCTCATCGGCGCCGGTTTCGCGCTGAATCCGCCTCCTTCTCAGGCCGCGTTCTCGGCGGCCTTCGGTTCGCTCCTGGGAACGTCCTC
>DATMLG010000337.1:0-3202 GCA_035570675.1 Verrucomicrobiia bacterium
ATGATGGCGTCATCCAACGGCTGGTTGCCGTGCTTTTTGCCTACTTGAATCATGCCTGGAATCTGGTGCGTCTTGCCTTCGCGGACGAGGTTGGCGATAGCGGTCGTGAAAACCAGGATTTCCAGGGCGGCGACGCGGCCTTTCTTATCTATTCGTTTGAACAGATTTTGGGCAACGACGCCTTTAAGCGCTTCGGAGAGGGTGGCGCGAACCTTGTTCTGCTGTTCGGCCGGGAAAACGTCAATGATACGATCCACCGTTTTGCCGGCGCTCTGGGTGTGCAGCGTGCCGAAAACCAAATGGCCGGTGCTCGCCGCGGTGATGGCGAGTTCGATGGTCTCCAGGTCGCGCAACTCGCCGACCAGAATGACGTCCGGGTCTTCGCGCAACGCGCCGCGCAAGGCGGCGGCGAACGACTTGGTATGCACCCCCACCTCCCGGTGGTTGACGAGGCAGTTTTTGCTCTCGTGAACAAATTCGATCGGGTCCTCAACGGTGATGATATGGTCGCGCCGGTTTTTGTTGGCGTAGTCGACCATAGCCGCGAGCGTCGTGGATTTGCCGGAACCGGTCGGCCCGGTCACGACCACGAGTCCCTTGTGCAGCATGCAAAGTTTCTTGAGTACCGCCGGCAACGGGGCGTCAAACTTTTCAAAGTCCTCGAACGACAGCACGCGGCTGGGAATCTGGCGGAACACCGCGCCGATGCCGTTTTTCTGGTTGAAGAAGTTTGCGCGGAAGCGCGAGATGTTCGGAATTTCGTAGCCGAAGTCCACGTCGCCCGTTTCCTCGAAATGTTTGATCTTATACTCCGGGGCGATCTCGTAGAGCATCAGCTTGAGATTGTCGTTCTCCAGTGGCGGATAATCCACGCGATGCAGTTCGCCGTTGATGCGGAGCATCGGGGGGTTGCCGGCAGAGAGGTGGAGGTCCGAGGCTTTTTGCTCGAACATTAAATTGAAGAAAGCGTCGATTTTGGCCATATATCGGACAGAATTTAAGCAGGACTCGTGCCCATACCCGGTCGGGCCGGCCCAAATATGAACAACAACCGTGGTATTATCGGTATCATTGAGGACGAGGTGAAACTTCGTGGCGCGGTATCCTTCGCCCGGTTCATGGAGCTGGCCTTGTATTGTCCAAATTTTGGATACTATGAACGTACCGAGGCGTCGCCAGGGCGGAATGGCGACTACTTTACCAGCGTCAGCGTGGGCCCGTTGTTCGGGGAACTGCTGGCCAATCGGTTTGCTGGATGGCTGGTGGCGGTGCCCGACGGGAAGCGCCAGATTCTGGAGGCCGGTGCGCATGACGGGCAACTCGCTCTCGACATGCTCCGACGCCTCAAAACGCATTGGCCCGATGTCCTGGATTCGCTTGAATACTGGATTCTGGAACCTTCCATTCGCCGCCGGCAATCCCAAGAAATAACGCTGTCAGATTTTCAGAGCCGCGTCCGTTGGTTTGAGTCATGGGACGCCCTGCCGCCCGACGGCGTGCGCGGCGTCATCTTCTCGAATGAACTGCTGGATGCGATGCCGGTACATCGGCTCGGCTGGGATGCCGTTGGTGGGAAATGGTTCGAATGGGGCGTCGCGTTGGAAGACGGCCGATTCGTCTGGACGAAACTGAATATGATTGATCCAAGTGTCCCGGTTCCCGTTTTGCCTAACGAGCTCCTCGCGGTGTTGCCGGATGGCTTCAGCACGGAGGTTTGTCCAGCCGCGACGAACTGGTGGCATCGCGCGGCACAAACCTTGCGTGACGGCAAGTTGCTCGCGTTCGATTATGGCCTCGCCGCCGAAGAGTTTTTCACGCCGGAAAGAAAAGACGGCACTCTCCGCGCCTACTACCAGCATCATGCGACCCGTGATATCCTGGAACGCGCCGGCGAGCAGGACATCACCGCGTCCGTGAATTTTAGCGCGATCCGTTACGCCGGCGAGTCGGCCGGCCTGGTCACGGAAACTTTCGCGACGCAGGCGCAATTCATGGCCGACATCGTCGCGGCGTTGGTGAATGAGCCGCGATTCAACGAATGGTTCGCTCCCCGCTCGCGACAGTTCCAGACGCTCACGCATCCCGAACACCTTGGCCAATCCTTTCGCGTGCTCGTCCAGGGGCGGTGAAGCCGTCTCAATCCCTTTTCGCCTGCAACTCATAATTCAGCACGGACAGCGCGTAAATCGCCGCCGTCTCGCTCCGCAACACCAGCCGGCCCAGTGAAATCGGCAGCGCCCCACCGGATTTTATCGCGTTCATTTCCGCCGGCGTGAAATCCCCCTCCGGCCCGACCCACACGCACACCGTTACCGGCAGACGCTGCCGTTCGCGCACAAACGTCTCAAAATATTCGTGCGGATGCCGCCGGTCGCTCTGCAGCGACGCAATCAACGGCAGCTCAAATTTTTCGTTGCGCGCGAGATAATCTTTCGGCGTCACGGGAACTTCAATTTGCGGCAGCCACGCCGACCCGCATTGTTTGATGGCTTCGATGGCCGTCGCGCGCCATTTTTCCGCGCGGGCCGCGCCGCTTTCGTCGTCCAGTTGGGTGACCACGCGGTCCGACAGCAGCGGCACAATCCGGTGCGCCCCCAGCTCCGCGGCCTTCTGGACGATGCCGTCCATGATCTTGCCCTTGGGGATCGCCTGCAGCAGCGTGATCTGGAAGGGCAGGGGCGGTACAAAATTGTCCTGCGCCACGGTGAGCTTCAACTCCTCCTGTCCCGGTGCCTGCGCGTCGCACATCAACTCCCGTCCCGCGCCGTCCAGCACCACCACCCGCTCGCCGGCCCGCACCCGCAGCACAGTCAACGCATGATGCGCCTCGCGTCCGGTGAGCGTCAGCGTCTTGTCCCGGCATTGCTCCGGCGGCAGATAAAATCGGTGCATGATATCTGGTGCGAAACCGCTCTATCCGCCGAAAAGCTTTTTCGCCTTCTCGAAAAAACTTCGCGTCATCGGGCTGACGCGCTCATCGCAAAGCTCCGCGAATTCCTGCAGCTTCGCCTTTTGCGCGGCGTTCAAATGCGACGGCACCTCCACCGTCACGCGCACATGCAAGTCGCCCACGCCAAAGCCCTGCACGTTTTTGATGCCCTTGCCCTTCAGGCGGAACGTCGTGCCCGGCTGCGTGCCTGCCGGAACTTTTATCTGCGCCTTCCCGCTCAACGTCGGCACCTCAATCTCCGCCCCGAGCGTC
>DATMLG010000338.1:0-4406 GCA_035570675.1 Verrucomicrobiia bacterium
GCGCCACGCGGCTGTAAAGCACGTCTCCCAGAATCGTGACCTCCAGCCCGGCAATCTTGCCCTTCTTCTCGCGGATTGTGAAAGTGTCCAGCAACGCCTGCGTGGGATGCTCGTGCGCGCCGTCGCCGGCGTTGACCACGCTCGCCGTGAGAAAGCGCGAAAGAAAATGCGGCGCGCCCGTCGCGCTGTGGCGGATGATGATGATGTCCGCGTTGAGCGCCTCCAGGTTTCGCGCGGTGTCCTTCAGCGTCTCGCCTTTTTTGAGCGACGATGCCTCCGCCGAGAAATTGATGACATCGGCGGTCAACCGTTGCGCCGCGAGTTCAAAGCTGATCCGCGTGCGCGTCGAAGGCTCAATGAACAGGTTCACCACCGTTTTGCCCCGCAACGCCGGGACCTTCTTGATCGCTCGTTCGCCCACGGCCTTGAAGGCCCGCGCCGTGTCCAGCACCGTGATGATTTCATCGGGCGTGAGCGACTCGATGTCCAGCAGATGTTTGCGGTGCCAGCTCATGGTTTTTCGAGGCGCACGGAATCCTCGCCCTTCGATTCGTCAAGCTGGACTTGAATATTCTCGTTCAGCGCGGTGGGCACGTTCTTGCCGACGAAATCGGCCTTGATGGGCAGTTCACGATGGCCGCGGTCAATCAACACCGCCAGTTGAATGCGCTTCGGCCGGCCAAGGTCGTTCAACGCGTCCATCGCGGCGCGCACCGTGCGTCCGCGGAAAAGCACATCATCCACCAGCACGACCGTCTTGCCCGTGACATCGAAGGGCACGTTCGTGGGATAAACCTTCGGCGTGAAACGCTGGTCGAGATCATCACGATGCATTGCCACGTCCAGCACGCCCGTGGGAACCGCATGCCCCCAGATGCCCGCCAGCAGCCTGCCCAGTCGTTCCGACAAAATAACCCCTCCGCTCTGAATGCCCACCACCGCCACCTCGCTGCCCGCGTCATTGCGCTCGGCAATCTCATGCGCGATGCGTGTCAGCGCGCGCTGGACCGCCGTGGCGTTGAGGACCAGGGTGGATTCAGGCATAAAAAAAGCGACCCGGCGTTTGGCCGGCTCGCATCTCCATGGAGCTTCGGTTTTTCATGGCATCCTTGGCAACCTCGCGGGATCGCCTTAAAGGAGGCTTGGGTCCGTCAATTCGATTTATTATTATTTTGTGCGGCGTGGCGCGTCTTCCGCCATTTGGAACGATGCCTCACGATCCAGTCCGTCAAGGCGCGCTCGAACCCGATGTCCCGCCCTGCCTTCTCCGATTCAATCCACTTGTGCCGCAGGATTTCCTCGCGTTCCGCTTGGAATTCCCGGTAGAGCGACGAGTTCGTCAGAAGATCATTTCCCGATGGAGCCGCTTTGTTATCGGTTGCCATAATCATAAGTCGATTCGTTACTATTGTGTAACATTCCGCGTGCCACTGGCAATCTTAAAAATTCTTTAATCACCACCATATCTTGTGCTTCGCGCTTCAGTATTTCTACGTATGGTGGTCGTCCAATTTTTTTCGCAACGACTCGGCTACATTTATGAATGCGCGTCCCGGCGCTGTCCCGGGGCCGGACACCACCACGGGCACGCCCGCGTCCCCGCCCGCGCGAATTTCCATGAAAATCGGCACCTCACCCAAAAATGCCACCTGTTTCCGCTCCGCCTCCGCCTTCCCGCCGCCATGCCCGAATATCTCCACCCGCTCGCCGTTCGGCGTCGTGAAATAGCTCATGTTCTCCACAATCCCCAAAATCGGCACGTTCACCTTCTCGAACATTCCAATCCCCTTTCTGACGACTCCCAGTGACGCCTCCTGCGGTGTCGTCACAATCACCCCGCCGTCCAGCGGCACCGTCTGGCACAACGTCAACTGCGCGTCCCCTGTTCCCGGCGGCAAATCCACCAGCAAATAATCCAGCTCGCCCCACGCCACCGAATTGAAAAACTGCTGGATCGTTTTCACGATCATCGGTCCCCGCCAGATCACCGGCGCGTCCCCGTCCACCAAAAACCCGATGCTCATCAGCTTCACCCCGTGCGCCACCGGCGGCACCATCATCTTTTCGTCCGGCGACAGCGTCGGCTTCTCCCGCGTCCCCATCATCAACGGAATGCTCGGGCCGTAAATGTCGCAATCCAGCAAACCCACTTTCTCGCCCAGTTGCTGCAACGCGCACGCCAGGTTCACCGCCGTCGTGGATTTCCCCACGCCCCCCTTGCCGCTCGCCACCGCCACAATTCTTTTTATTCCCGCGACGCGATTTTGGTTTTTCCACGGATTCGCCCCTCCCGCCTGCGGACCGGCTGCTGACCCGGCTGGCGGACGCGTTTCCACCCGTGCCTCCGTCACCCCCGGCAACGCCTTCAACACCCGCTCGCTCTGCGCGCGCACCTGCTCAAAAATCTCCGGCGTGCCCGACGTAAATTGTATCGCCACCTGCACCGCGCCGTCGTGGATGCCGATTTCCTTCACCAGCCCGAACGACACAATGTCCCGGCTGAAACCCGGATACTTCACCGCACGCAGGGCGTTCTTGACTGCTTCTTCGTTAATCATGATTTCTCGCACCATGAGGATTGCCGATTGCCCCGCGAAACGCAAGACCCGCCCTCGGATTGGAGCGCGGAGAATTGCCCCGCGTCGCGGTGGCCGCATCCTTTCGGCATGGAGGGCATTGCTTCATCAATGCCCATACATCTACCTTTCGGAAGTTCCGCACTCCGCATTTGGCCAAGCGGCCTCAAGCGGCCCCAAGCGGCCCAGACTCTGGATGACATTTCGTACTCCGCAACGGTGCCCGTCCGGAAGGACCGAATTCCGCACTTGAATATATGGGAAATCAACCACTTGCGCATGAAACCCCGGGCCCAGGCGGTACAATTCACCGCCTTTGGAGCGCATTGCCCGTGTGGAAACACCTCCGACCCGGCAAAGTCCCGCATGTCGGACCTCGCGACCTTTCGAAAGCGAAATAATGCGACATAATCCGACGTTTTCCGATGCTTAGGCTGGAAATCAACCACTTGCGCATGAAAACTCCACTCCAGCGTGAGCAACCGACCGCCGTTTCTAGGGTAGCACCTGCGTCTCGCGGGTCCCTTGCGGCGAGACGCCGCAAGCTTCCGATTTCTGAATCCCTCCCCTTCGCTTCCTTCGTCCCTTCGCGCGATACTTTATTCCGATTCATGTACATGGACTTTGATCTCCGTCACCGTGCTCGGCTTCTTCGGTCTTTTCTTCAACTTTGGACTTTGGACCTTGGGCATGGGATTGACCCGGTCTTTTCCTCCCGCATTTGCCTCGCCCGAGCGACGCAATTTTCCTTACCAACACCAACCCCGCTATTCTTCCACAAAACACCCAATTGTCAACTCGCCTGAGCCTTGGAAGTCGTACAGTTTGAAATCAGGTCGTCTCCAGCGACTTGTTAGGCCGCATGGTCAAAACTCATTTGGGTTTGGTCATAATAACGAATGGAGACTGATCGCCACCGCCTGATGATACAACCTTCCAGCCATCTGCGGCAGCCTTCTGAATCTGAGGTTCCAATGGGTTCGTATAACTGCCATAGATGACCCTGTAATCGCGCTCGCTCGAACGCTGAGTGTTGGCGCAACCGGTGAAGACAAGCGCAACCGCGCAAGCTAGTAATAGACTGATGGTTTGTTTTTTCATGGGTTGTATTGGTTGTGGCGTGTGGTGCTGCGTAACGTGGAAACTTGAGCCACAGAGGACTTTAAATCAAGCCGGCAAATTAATAATTTCCTCCGGCGGCCAAACGCAATTTGCAACACCTGCTTTTACACCTGCTTTGTGCTCTCTGCGTTCTTTGCGGCCATTTTCTTCCTCCTCATCTTTGGATGCAGGCTCTGCCTGCTTCGTGCAATTCGCGTCTCTTTTTTCCCATTCGTGTCCATTTGCGTACATTCGCGGTTGACAATTCTTCGTTGCCTTCGTTTGCTTCTATTCAATTCCGGTTTCCCATCCCACCTTTGCCTCGTCCGAAATATTGGGTGCAGGCTACGCTTGCTTGGTTCCTTGGTTTCTTTGTTGTTAACTCTTCCCGTTCTTTTTCCCATCATCGGGTTCAGTCCCCGCCCGCTCTGCGCCTCCGTGTCTTTGCGCCTTTGCGTTAAAGCCCGTTGTCTCTTTCCATCCGCACATGTTTGACATCCTCTCTCCCTTCCCTAAAATCCTACTCACTCAATTAATCATGCACTTTCGCGTCACTTCAGCCATCGCCCTGTTCCTCTTTCTCGCCGCGCCTCTCCATGCCGCCGACGCCGCGCCACCCGCCCCCATGACCTATCACGCCGACTGGCGCTGGGTGAAGGGCGCCGTCTTCGTCCCCACCAAATACGTCAACGAAGCCCAGCAATGGGACCAATACGACCCCGCCATCAA
>DATMLG010000339.1:0-14840 GCA_035570675.1 Verrucomicrobiia bacterium
GGCGCAGGCAATTCCTGACGGGCCGGAACCGACAACACAATGCATAGGATGATGTCCGCTGGAGCGATTCAAGAAATAGTGTGGCCGTTCGGAGCGAGGATTTTTGGGTTTTGGCGAGGCTTTGGCGAAGGCGCATGCCCGCAGCGGCCTGTAACTGAGCCAAAACGACGCCAAAATTCAAAAAGACCGCTCTCACCGAACGGCTGCAATATTTCTTGAACCGCTCTAATCCCTTGACGCCAATGAATCTCGCGCTGTTGAATCCACCTGCAATAAAAATCTAATCATGGAAACGTTCTTTCGCATCGTAATGGGCCTCACCTCCGTCATCGGCCTGACCTTCATCGTCGAACGCGGGCTGATGCTCCGCTGGGGCAGGGTGGTGCCGCGCTCCATTGAAAACGCCGTCGAAGCCTGCCGTTCCTCCGCCGGCCTGGCCGCCGTCCATGCCGCCTGCGAGGCCAGTCCCTCGCCACTCGGGCGCCTCCTCCTCACCGCCGAGCAAAATCTTGACCTCACCAAGGACGAAAACGAAAACGCCCTCCAGACCCGCGCCCGCCACGAAATCTCCCGGCTCGAACGCGGGCTCGTCGTCCTCGAAATCGTCGTCGGCATCGCCCCGCTCATGGGCCTTGTCGGCACCATCTACGGCATGATGTCCCTCTTCGGCAGCCTCGGCGAAACCGGCCTGGGCGACAACGCCGTGCTCGCCCGCGGCATTTCCATCATTCTTCAATTCACCATGATGGGCCTGCTCATCGCCATTCCCTCCCTCATCGCGTGGAGTTATTACAGCAAGAAAGTCGAAATGCTCGCCGTGGAAATGGAAAACGTCTGCTCCGAATTTCTCCGCCGGGTTTATTACGCGTCTGCCGCCAAATAACCATGCGCTTTCTGCTCCGTAAAAAACGCCAGCCGCCCGCCGTCATCATTGTCGCGCTGATTGACGTCCTCATCGTCGTGCTCATCTTCCTGATGGTCACCACCACTTTCAAGAAACCGCTGGCCGCGTTGAAGCTCGCCCTGCCTGAGTCCTCCCAGGCCGTCAAGGCCGGCGCCAGCGAAAATCCGCCCCTCGTCGTCGTCATTGAGGAATCCGGCGGCCTCCGTCTCGGCCAGGACGCCACGCCTGTCAACTATGATAATTTGAAAACGGAACTTGCGTCCGCCGCCGCCAAAAATCCGGAACTCAAGCTGACCCTGGACGCCGATAAAAAAGCGCCCTTCGGCACGATTGTAAAAGTCATGGACGCCGCCAAGGCGGCCAAAATCAAGTACGTCAGCGCCTTCACCAAGGAAGCTCCTGCTCCCTGAAAGCTGATTGCCTACGACTGCATCGCTTCCGCCCTGAACAATGCGCGGGTGATGTAGCCGAGAATAAAGAAGACCCCGCCCATGGCCAGGCCGAACCCGGTGCCAATCTCACCCGCCAGTTGACTCAACCCCACTGCCAGACAGGCCAGGCTTGCACCGAAGAATACACGGGACAATTTCATAACGTGCCTTTTGGTTTTGATGGTTGGTTCCTGTATCTAACATCGTCCACATATCGCCGAACGCAAGCCCTTTGAACGCCATCTTTTTGCCGGATATGCGCCACAATGTGGCCCCTAATTCAGTTCAAGGCCCCGTTGTAACGATTCACGATTTAACGATTTAACCACTCCCGCAGCTTTGGCACTTTCCCGCGTGACTTCGCCGCCGTTTCATGGAAAATTCTCCCGCACAATATGAAGACACTCATTTTATCCTGCCTGTTCGGCGCGTCATTCGCTTTGCTCACCGGTTGCAGCAACGCTCCCAAGAGCGACGATTCCTCAGCTCAACAACCCGCCGCCGCCACGACTCCGGCCGCTCCTGCCGCTTCCACCGCCCCGGCCACCGCCGATGAAGTCGCCATCATCAAAACCACCGAGGGCGACATGGTCATTCAATTCTGGCCCGACGCCGCGCCCAAAACCGTCGAGAACTTTAAAAAGCTGGCGAAGCAGGGATTTTATGACGGCACCTGTTTCCACCGGGTCATCCGGGATTTCATGATCCAGGGCGGCGATCCGCTGACCAAGGACCCCTCCGCTGAAGAGCAATGGGGCACCGGCGGGCCGGGCTACACCATTCCTGATGAATTCAACGACCATTCCCATGTCCGCGGCGTCATTTCCATGGCCCACACCGGCGCTCCCAACTCCGGCGGCAGTCAGTTTTTCATCTGCCACGGCAACCCCACCCAGCTTGACCACCAGTACACCGCCTTCGGCAAATTGATCAAAGGCGATGACGTGCTCGAAAAAATCGCGACCACGCCCACCCATCCGCCGGACCGGCCCGATAAACGCATGGGCATCGTCAGCATCACCATCGTGCCCGCCAGTTCCATAAACTGATTCAAAACCCAAACCCAACTGCATCATGAGCGCAAACGAAGTTGCCGTCATCAAAACCACCGCGGGCGAAATGGTCGTCGAATTCTGGCCCGATGTCGCCCCCAAGACCGTCGAGAATTTCAAGGCCCTCGCCACGAAGGGATTCTACGACGGCACCGCCTTCCACCGCATCGTGAAGGGTTTTATGATCCAGGGCGGCGATCCGCTCACCAAGGATCCTTCCGCCGAGGACAGTTGGGGCACCGGCGGTCCCGGCCACAAGGTAAAGGCCGAGTTCAATGACCGCCCCCATGTTCGCGGCGTCCTCTCCATGGCCCGCTCCCAGCATCCTGATTCCGCCGGCAGCCAGTTCTTTGTCTGCCTCGGCGATGCCCGCTTCCTCGACAAGCAATACACGGCCTTCGGCAAGCTCATCAAGGGCGACGATGTCCTCGGCAAAATCGGTGACACGCCCACCACCACCTCCGGCGGCGGCGAACGCAGCAAGCCCCTGGCCCGCGTCGGCGTCGAAAGTGTCAAAATCGTTCCGGCCGATTCAATCAAGTAAGCGCGGCTGGCCGGCCGGTTTCCCGGCCCGCGTCGTTTATGGAATCACTTGAAGACCTCGCGGCGCTGCTCGTCTCCCTGGGCTGCCCCGCCGGGAAATCCCGCGAAATGGCCGCGCAACTCGACAAACGCGCGCGCCAGTTGTCCGCCGAAAAGGGAAAGACCCACGAGGAAGCCCTGGCCCATCTCCTCAACCTCATGAAACAAGGCTGGTCCGCGAAGGAAAAGGGCTTTTGATTTTGGCTGCGCGATTTACAATGCGCCAGGTTGTTGCTGTTCGTTCGTAAATCGCAAACCTGAAATCGTATTGCCATTTGCAATTTGAATTCACACCATTCGTTGATGCGGAATCATACGTCATGATCACGAGTCTGACGATTGCTTGGAGGCGGTATCCCCCTCTCCTGGGGGAGGGCAGGGGTGAGGGCGAGCGTCCTCCAGATTTATTTTGTGTCTGAAATATTGCAGATGCCTTCCCTGAAATAGAATGATCAAACCCTGGACCATCGTCAGTTCAAAACCCGCCGGAGATTATCGCATCTTCAAGGTGCGCATTGACCGCAAGGTTTCCCCGCGCACCGGCGAGGAACACGATTTCTACGTCATTGATTGCCCGAACTGGGTGAACGTCATCGCCACCACCCCCGACGACCAGCTTGTGATGATCGAGCAGTATCGCCAGGGCTCCAACACCGTGGAACTGGAAATCCCCGGCGGCATGATTGATCCCGGCGATGCCTCTCCCGCCGCCGCGGGTGTCCGTGAATTGCGCGAGGAAACGGGCTACGAGGGCGAGGACGCGCAAATCATCGGCTCCATCTTTCCCAACCCCGCCTTCATGAGCAACACCTGCTTCACCCTCTTCGTCAAAAACTGCCGCCCAAAACATTCCGTTCAATGGGACCACGCCGAGGACATCGTCAACAAGCTGGTGCCCGTCGCTGACATCCCCAAGCTCATGGCCGCCGGCCAGATCCGCCATTCCCTCGTCGCCGTGGCCTTGTATCATTTTCAAACGATAAAAGCCGGCCGCTGACAACCCGTTAACGCAAGGTAGGGCGGCGCTGCTGCGCCGCCAAGGCCGCGCAAACAGTTGCCCCTCAATAATCGTCTTCGTGCCGTTGCGCCACCCTCCGTAATGTGGTATCTTGTTACCGTTGTGAAGTGGTATTATGCCATTGGAAGCCAGCCGTGCGGCCCGGTGGATCGGGTCGAGCTGGAGGCGTTGTACCAAGCCGGCACCGTCACCGCGTCCACCATGGTTCTGCAGGAGGGCATGTATGACTGGGTCCCGCTGGTTGATCTCAAGAAAACCACCCAATTCCTCCCGACTTTCAATCTGAGTGGCGACACGGTGAGAATGAAGAAGGACGATGTCGAAGCCGATTCCAAATCTGAATCTGATTCCAAAACCGAGCCCGTTCCCGAAACCGCCTCCAAGCCTGAGTAGGCTGAATTTCGTCCTCCGTTGCGCCCCTTTCTTCCGCAATTCGCCCTTCCGCCGGCCCCATGATTTCGTTCGACTTTCCGCCATTTTCATCCAAAATGTCCTGCCAAAATGTCAAAACTGCTTTTAATTGATGACGAAGAGGACGTGCAGTATTCGTTCAAGCGCATCTTCGATTCGCCCGAAATCGAGCTCACCACCGCCGCCAGCGGCGAAGAGGGCCTCAAACTCATCCCCAAGCTCAAGCCCGACCTCGTCGTCATGGATTTCCGCATGGGCGGCATCAACGGCCTCGAAACCCTCCGCCGCATCCGCCAGATTGACACCAAGGTCCTCGTCATCCTCATGACCGCCTATGGCACCTCCCAGACTGCCATCGAGGCCATGAAACTCGGCGCCTACGATTACCTCCTCAAGCCCTTCGACGTCCCCAAGCTCAAGGAAATCATCAACGGCGCCCTCAAGACCGCCCGCGACATGCGCCAGGTCGTTTCCTACCAGCCCCTCCTCGAAACCGAGGATTACGAGCTCGGCATCGTCGGCCGCAGCGAGCCCATGCAAAAAGTCTTCAAGCTCATCGGCCAGCTTGCCGGTTCCGACGCCACCGCCCTCATCACCGGCGAAAGCGGCACCGGCAAGGAGCTCGTCGCCCGCGCCATCTATCATCACAGCGAACGCAGCGCGAAGCCCTTCCTCGCCGTCAATTGCGCCGCCATCCCCGAGCAACTCCTCGAAAGCGAACTCTTCGGCCATGAACGCGGCGCCTTCACCGGCGCGACCATCCAGCGCATCGGCCGCTTCGAGCAATGCCACCAGGGCACCATTTTCCTCGATGAAATCGGCGACATGACCCCCGCCACGCAGACCAAGATTCTCCGCGTCCTCCAATCCGGCACCTTCGAGCGCGTCGGGGGGAACGAACCCCTCCGCGTGGACGTCCGCGTCATCGCCGCCACCAACAAACCCCTGGAGCAGGCCGTCGCCGCCCGCCAGTTCCGCGAGGATTTGTTCTACCGCCTGAACGTCGTCCGCATCCCCCTCGCGCCATTGCGCGAACGCATCGAGGACATCCGCCTCCTCGTCAATTATTTCCTCAAGAAACTCGCGCAGAGCACCGGCCGCCCGCCCAAATCCATCTCCAGCAACGCCAGCCGCGCCCTCGAGAAATACCACTGGCCCGGCAACGTCCGCGAACTGGAGAACGTCATCCGCCGCGCCGGCGTCGTCGCCAAGGGCGATGTCATCCTCCCCGGCGATCTGCCCCCGGAAATCGTGGATCCCGGCTCGACCTCCACTTCCGCCGCGCAACTCGCCGCCACGCCCACAAGCAGCGGCGAATCCGGCGGTAGCGAGATGTCCTCCGTCGCCAAGATGATGTTCCGCTGGGCCAGGCAAAACCCGAAGCTTAAGATCCTTCCCGCCGTCGAGCGCGAACTCATCATCTACGCGTTGCAGGAAACCAAGGGCAACCAGGTCCACGCCGCCAAGCTGCTCGGCATCACCCGCGCCACCCTCCGCAAGCGCCTCGACAAATTCAACATCAAGCGTGAGTTGAATATTCAGTGACCCTTGCCGCGGTTTGTTTCCGTAAGAATTAGTTTTGCACGACAACCCCTATGTCGCCAAGTTTATTAAATGGTACTCAGCGGAGGCATTTGGCGGGACAAACTATTCAAGCACACCTGTAGGCGCTGTTTCTTATGTAGACGAGCCGGGCACGGCTGCTACGGACCAGTCAACATATTTCGGTTTATGGCAGGCCGGCAAGTGCTTCGGGTGTTGCGTTTGGAGTTCTGATGGCCTACCTTTTGGTAACCCGGGTCCTGGAACATATTACATTCAATCCGTCGGTGATCCGTTTGTCTGCAAATAATTGCACTCAATGATAGCTAAAGCGCAACAAACATATGAACAAAAACTCTATCATTCGATTTTTAATTGTCCTTGGTGTGACTGGCTCAGCTTCCCAGGGTAACGCTCAAGGCACCTTTCGGAATCTTGGTTTTGAGTCTGCAAGCATTCCCACGGTACAGGTCGGCTCTCTCGTCCCTGCGAGCGAGGCAATGCCAGATTGGAATTTATACGTGACGAGTCCAGGTGGCGGATCGAACTCCCTTTCGCAAGTTTCTTACGACGGTGTCAGCACTGGTGGCGATGAAGTATCCATTGACGATTCTGGCGCCTCACCGGGCTTCGGGCCTATCTCGGGAAAATACAGCGCTTATCTTTATTCCGGAAATCAAGGGAATGTTCTGTTTAGTGTAGGCATCAGCCAGACTGGTTTGGTGCCGCTTGGCACCGAGTCATTACAGTTTCAAGTGGGATTCGCCACCAGCCCGTTTATTGTTACGCTGGGCGGACAAACCATCAACATCGTTCCTTTGGCGGCCTTCTCCGGCTATACGGAATACGGCGGCGATATATCCGCATTCGCCGGCCAAACCCAAACTTTGACTTTTACGGAGACCTTCCCCTCTGTGGGCGCCCCTCCTGGCGGCCTTTCTCTGGACAACATCATTTTTTCAACCTCTCCCGTTCCCGAGCCGGGGACGCTGGCGTTGCTGGTCGCGGGCGCAGCACTCCTCGGCCTGCGCCGCCGCAGAAAAGCGTGACTTGCCGCTGGTCTCAACCGGGAAACCGTCCTCCGCGCCCTCTCAAAATCCTCCGGGTTGGGTCCAACCCCGGATCACCCATCAGCGCCAGTTCCGCCAACGGGGCATTGCCGACATCCCTCCGGGATGATGGCAAATCAGACGACCCTGCCTTATTATTCCGCCCCACCGAAACCCTATCCCTTCGGCTAGCTTGCCCGCCCGGGTTCACCCTGTTAATCTCAGCCAAATCATGAAAGCCGGTGTGAAAACGACTCAGATGGCCTGTTTTTTTCTGACGCTCCCGAAAAAGGAAAATCGCACCATGACAAATTTTTTTCGCGGGCGTTGCCTTGTATGAAAAGAAAGCCCGTTCTACGTCTGGTCGCATTCACGCTTTGTGCGATGGCTGCCGCGGCGGCCAGCAGCCAGCCGCTGCTCCACCTTCAAACCGGCGTCGAGCTGTACTGGCCCACCAGCAGCAATACTGCCTACACCTACCTCCCGCAATGGTCGCCCAATTCTGGTGGCGGATGGACCGCCCTCACCGGCCCGTTGGCCGGCGGCGGAGCCACCAATTCGCTTTTCGATCCCGCCCCGATCGGCTCGCGCAGTTATCGCGTTTTGGAAATGATTCCCGGCTCCCCGCCCACGGCCTCGCTCCCGACGAACGGCAGCTTCGAATCCGGCAGCGGCATCACCGCCAGCAATTGGACGGTGGACCTGGCGGCCGGCGGTCCCGTGTATGCCGTTCGCACGAACGACAACCCGCACACCGGCTCGTTTAATTTCGAAGTCCGCCTCGCCAGCACCGGCGCCGGGCCGGTGGTCGAGTTTAACCAATCCGGAGTGCCGGTAACCGGGGGAACCACCTATCCATTCACCTTCTTTTCCAGTGCGCTGACCGGCAGCGCCGGCTACAACGCGCAATGGCGGATTCTCTGGAACACCGGCGGAGACACGGGTTACCAGGGATTTTCTCCCGGAAACAACGCCTACGCCTTCAGCAGCAACTCCGTTACCTCCCCGGCCTCGGCAACTTCCGCGACCATCTTTTTCCATTTCGCCGGCGCGGCCATTTCGACCCAGTCGGCCACCATTGATTTTGACGATGTCGCGCTCGGCTCGGGCAGCAACCCCGGCAGCCCGGGCGTTACCAACATCCTTTCAGTCGCGACTCAGCCGGTCGGCAACATCAGTTTTCTCACCACTTCCGGCACCCAATATCAACCGGAATCAACCACCAATCTTTCCCTGGGCCCCTGGGTCACCAATTATCTGATGATCATCGGGGATGGTGGCACCGATACCGTCCAGTTCCTGCTCACCAACAGTCCCTTGTTTTTCCGAATGGCGGTTCCACCGGTGATTATCCAGCCGCCGTCCAACCTGCAACAGATAACCTCGGGATTCACCAATGCCATTGGCCTCGCCTGGACGGCCAGTCCCACGCCCGGAGTCACCGGCTACCGCATCCTTTACAGCCTGAGCAGTGGCGGCGCGACCAATTCGATGGACGTCGGAAACGTCAACTCCGCCATCATTTCCGGCCTGACGGCCGGCCAGACCTATTCCTTGCTCGTCTTCACGCTCACGCCGGCCGGTCAAAGCCCGGTTGGCGCCAGCCTGTCGGCCCAGCCCGATACCACCGTGAGCATTGTTCCGTTGTTCGATGCCTCGACGCCGCTGGAGCCGGACACGATTTCAAACACGCCCTCGGCGCTCATCACATGGATCGCCGATCGTCCGCGCGCCCGTCATGCGCGCGAAAGCCAGTTCATGCTTTATGACACCTATTTGCCGTTCTATTGGGAACAGCGGATGACCACCATTCAAATCATTGATACGTTTGGCCGGGGCGGTTCGAACATCACGTTCAACATTACGACCTTGAATGGATTGGACCAGCCGAACATCCGGTTCTTCTTCGAGGGCCAGACGACCGTGGCGCAGTACAGTGACAACGAGTACGCGATGCAGGTCGGCCCGAGCCTGACCAATTGGACGTTCACCGTCACCCAGAACAGCACCTTCAACCGGCCGCTGCAGTTGGGGGATCGGATGGAATTCGAGTTCAGCCCGTTCATGCTTACCGTCACAAACGGGCAGCTCAATTATTACGGCGGCGCGATTCTTTACATCGCCGGGCAGGGCATCGTGCCCTGGCAGGAGGGGGCGACCAATGATCCGGGCTCAGTCAACGCGGCCATCGACTCTGTGCCCATGCCCACCAATGGCTGGCTCGCCGGCGGCGGCACCATGCCATATCAATATTCCGATGAGCCCTCCAACGTCCTGAATCAAATGGCTCCCAACGCCTCGCCTCCCACCGGCGAACCGTTCCTGCTCGGGCGGCGTTTGCATCACACGGATTTTGGCGACGGCACGCATTCCGAGCAACCCAACCCGGTTTATACCGAGGAGATTGGCAAGCTCGGGCCGAAGTTCATCAATCGCAGTTGCGTCGCGTGCCATGTCAACAACGGCCGCGCCCTGCCGCCGGCGATTGGTGCTCCGATGCTCCAGTCGGTGGTCAAGGTTGGCAGTGACGCGCAGGGAACGCCGGATCCGGTCCTCGGCTCCGTGCTGCAGCCGCAAAACACCAACGGGGCGCCGGAAGACACCGTCACGATTTCCAGTTACACCACCATCAACGGGCAATACGGCGATGGCACGGCTTATACGTTGCAAAAACCAAACTACACGTTCGGAAGCTACACCCCGGCGTTTTACTCGGTGCGCCTGGCGCCGCAGCTTGTGGGCATGGGGCTGCTTGAGGCGCTCAGCGAGAGCACCATCATCGCCGGCGCCAATGGCAGCTCCGGCCGTGTTCAGACGGTCACGGATCCGCAAACCGGCCAGCCCCGCCTCGGGCGCTTCGGCTACAAGGCCCTCAGGGCCCGCGTCAGCCAGCAAATCGCCGGGGCCCTCAACACCGACATGGGCGTGACGACCTCGATTTTCCCCGTGCTTGACGGCGACACCAACAGCGGGCCGGTGGAACTCGCCGACACCGACCTCACGAACTGGACGCGTTACCTTTCCGCCCTCGGCGTCAATGCCCGTCGTGACCTGACCAACGCGCAGGCCCTGCAAGGCGAGCAATTGTTCGCCAGCGCCAATTGCGTCCAGTGCCACACCCCGACGCTCCAGACCAGTCCGTATCATCCCATGGCTGAACTTCGCAACCAGACCATCCATCCCTATACCGATTTGCTCCTGCACGACATGGGGCCCGGTCTGGCCGACAACATGGGCGAAGCCAATGCCACCGGCTCCCAATGGCGGACGTCGCCGCTTTGGAGCATCGGCCTCACCGCCGGCGTCAGCGGCGGCGAAGCGTATCTCCACGATGGACGCGCCCGCAGCCTGGAAGAAGCCATCCTTTGGCACGACGGTGAAGGCGCGGCCGCGAGGGAAAATTTCCGCACCATGTCGGCCACCGACCGCGCCGCTCTCATCGCATTCTTGAAATCGCTGTAAGCCGTGGTCCAAGTTGGCCGCTCGTCCGGCCTGCCCGTCTCACGTCTGCGCTTGCCTCCAACTCTCCTCTGCGCCAAGCTGCTGCCAGCCCGGCCGGCAGATTTTTCTCGCGCCAGCACCGGGCCGCTGAACAAAACGGATATGCCGAAAATGCGCTGGATTCTCGCCGCCACGGGGCTGCTGCTGGGCGGCATTCTTTGCGGCAATGCGGCAACGAACGGCGCGCGCTTCAACATTCTTACCTGGACCACCGATGACGGTCTGCCGCAGGGTTCCGTCACCGCCATGACCCAGGCGCGCGACGGCTACCTGTGGTTGGGCACGGACAAGGGCCTCGTGCGATTTGACGGCATCCGTTTCACGACCTTCGATGACAACAACACTCCCGGCTTGAACAGCAGCCAGATTCGCAGCCTGTTTGAAGACAGCCGGGACAATTTGTGGATCGGCACCAAAACCGCCGGCATCGTGCTGGTCAAGGATGGCCGCGTTGAATCCGTGCCCGCCGACAAAACTTTTCATGCCGACCCGTTGAAATCTGCGTGCGAGGATTCCAGCGGCTCCGTCTGGCTTTACACCGCGGACGGCCAGCTTCTCCATTACCATCAAGGCTCCGTCGAAGTCGGCGATGCCGGCACGAATTACCCCAGTAATTGCCGGTCAATCATCGCCGAGAAATCCGGCCCCGTGTGGATGGGCACGTACGAGGGTTTGTTCACCACCGGCACCATGCCGGACTACGCGAAGGCGGGACCTCCCAGGTTGAAGGTGCGGGCGGTCAACCATGTGGACTTTCTGGTCGCCAGCAAAGACGGAGGGTTTTGGTGCCTGGCTGACAATCATGTTCAGAAGTGGCGCAACTTCCAGGTCGAACGCGATTATGGGCCGTACCCCACAAGCGCCCCCATCACCAGCGCCTGCGAAGACCATGAAGGCAATCTTATCATCAGCACGTACGGCGACGCCACTTACTGGCTCGATTCCCAGGGCCGGTTTGACCGCGTCGCGCGCGAGGATGGTTCGCTCAACTATGTGCTCTCGCTCCTGATGGATCGGGACGACAATCTCTGGGTCGGCACCGATGGATTGGGCGTGAGCCGGGTGAGGCGATCTCCGTTTGACGTGTGGGAGCAATCCAAGGGCCGCACGGTGCAATCGGTCTGCGAGGACGGCGAGGGCGGCCTTTGGGTGGGCTTTTTCAGCGCCGGAACGCCCTCTGTTATTTGCGCCGACCTGGAGACGGGCGCGCCACGCCGCCAATACGGCACCAACGTGCAGGTCCAATCAGTTTTTGTGGACCGTGACCGTCAGGTGTGGGCGGGAACCTCGGGGCCATGGGAACCGTGGAACCTCTATCGGGGCGGTCTGTTCGAGATAGAAACCAATTCCATCCAGCCGCAATACGTCCGCACCTCCCTCCCTCAAGGCGTCACCAAGCTCAGCCTCATTGAGGCCGTTTCCGCCGTCTATCAGGACCGCAAGGGAACGCTCTGGGTCGGCACGAAAAAAGGCCTCTGGCGCAAGGATGGAACCGATTGGACAACCCTCACCACTGCCGACGGCCTGTCCTCCGATGATGTGCGGGCCATCGCGGACGACGCCGGAGGCAATCTCTGGATCGGCACCGGGAGCGCCGGCTTGAACCGGCTCAATGGCAGCAATTGTGTTTCGTTCCACAAAAGCGACGGACTTCCCAGCGAGCAAATCTCCGCACTCTGTTCGGACGATCAAGGCGTCTTGTGGGTCGGGACTTCCGGCGGCCTGGCGCGCCTTCAGAACGGCAAATGCACCCGCTACACCACCGCCAACGGCCTCGCCAGCGACAGCGTCCAGTACCTCCTCGACGACGGCGAAGGCAACTTGTGGATTGGCTCGACCCGCGGGCTGATGCGCCTCGCGAAAAGGGCCCTCAATGACTTCGCGCAAAATTCCGCCGCTCTCATCTCCTGCCGCACCTTCGGCAAATCGGACGGCCTGCCGAACAGCGAATGCACTTCCGGTTCGCAGCCCGCCGCCTGCCGCACCCGTGATGGCAGACTTTGGTTCCCCACCATCAGCGGCCTTGTCTCAGTTGACCCGTCGGCCATCAAACCAAACACCAACCCGCCTCCCGTCACCATTGAATCCGTGCTGATTGACAGCATCCCGCAAAGCGAGGACAACCTCGGCGCCGCTCCGCTCACCAACCTCGTCATTCCCGCCGGTCGCGAGCAGCTCGACATCCAATACACCAGCCTCAATGTGGGCTCCGCGGACAAGGCCCGCTTCCGTTATTGGATGGAGCCTTATCAGTCGCGTCCTGTCGAAGCCGCCGATCGCCGCATCGCTTCGTATCCCAATCTCCCGCCCGGCAGCTACGTTTTCCACGTCACCGCCTGCAACGAGGATGGTGTCTGGAACAAATCCCCCGCCACGCTGGCCATCACCGTCCTGCCGCCGTTCTGGCAGACCAAATCATTCATCGGAGCGGCCATCTTTTGCGCGCTGGCGATGATTGTCGGCATCGTCTATTACGTTTCCACCCAGAAACTCCAGCGCCAGCTTGCCGGCCTGCGCCAGCAACAGGCCCTCGAAAAAGAGCGCGCCCGCATCGCCCGCGACATCCATGACCAGCTCGGCGCCAGCCTCACCCAGGTCTCCCTCCTTGGCGAAATGGTAGAGAGCGACAAGGATTCTCCCGGCGAAGTCACGTCCCACGCCCGCCAGATTTCCCAGACCGCCCGCGACACCGCGCGCGCCCTTGATGAAATCGTCTGGACCGTCAACCCCTCCAACGACACCCTCGAAGGCCTCGTCAACTACATCTGCAAATACGCGCAGGATTATCTCGCTGTCGCCGGGCTGCGCTACCGCCTGGATGTCCCCGCGCAACTTCCCCCCGCCGTCATCACCCCGGAAGTCCGCCACAACGTCTTCCTCGCCGCCAAGGAATCCATCACCAACATCGTCCGCCATGCCCGCGCCACCTCAGCTTTCATCCGCCTGCGCCTCGCGCCCGGCTCTTTCACCCTGGAAATCCAGGACGACGGCCGTGGCATCCCCAACCTTGAAGAAAAACTCGCCGGCTCCAGAAATGGATTGCGTAACATGGTCAAACGCATGGAAGATATTGGCGGCAGATTTGAAGTCCGTCCCGCGCCGGAAGGCGGCACCATCATCTGCCTGACCGTGCCGATCCAGAACCATTGAAACGCCATGCCCACCACCATTTCCATTGTCGAAGACAACGAGCAGTTGCGCGGCACCCTCGTCAAGCTCATTGACCGCGAGGAAGGCTTCCAGTGCGTCAGCAATTACGGCGATGCCGAAAGCGCCCTCGCCGGCCTGCCCAATGACAAGCCCAACGTCGTCCTCATGGACATCAATCTCCCCGGCATCAACGGCGTCGAATGCGTCCGCCGTCTCAAGCAGCTTCTGCCTGAAACCCTCGCCATCATGCTCACCGCGTACGAGGACACCGAGAACATCTTTAACGCCCTCGCCGCCGGCGCCGCCGGTTACCTCCTCAAACGCGCCCCCCGCGCCGAGATTCTCGACGCCATCCGCGACGTCTGCAAGGGCGGTTCTCCCATGACGTCCCACATCGCCCGGCTCGTCGTCCAATCCTTTCAAAAAACGGCTCCCTCCGCGCCCGTCGGAGAAAATCTCTCCACGCGCGAACAGGAAGTCCTCGACTGCCTCAGCCAGGGATTTCTCTACAAGGAAATTGCGGAAAAACTCGGCATCAGCTACGAAACTGTCCACACCTACATCCGCCGCATCTACGAGAAACTTCAGGTCCGCACCCGCACCGAAGCCGTCGCCAAGTTTCTCAAACGCTAGGGCAATTTGGTAACCACTGCCTCAGGAATTTTGGCACTTCCATCGGGCCCCATCGGCAGCACAAAACTCAGCGGTTGCCGGCACAGACGCAGCAGCAGCGACCGGTAGATGGCGTGACGTTCCGGCGATTGAATCTCCCTCGCGCGAATCGCCACCAACATGGCGAGCGAAAAGCTCACGGTCACGTTCATGAAGCCGATGCCCGCGATTCCCGCCGCCGCCAGCCAGAATGGCGCGGTCGTCATGACTGATGTTCCCAGGCTCGCGACCGACGCAGTGAGCATGCTGGACGACAACGTCACGTGCCGGATGTCCAGCGGAATTCCGGCAAAGGCCGCCAGCTCCGGTATCAAGCCCAGCATCACACCGAAGGAAATGTTCCCCGCCAGGCCCGCGATGTTTTTGCTCCAGAACCGACCGAACCTCAGGGCGCGGCTCGTGCCCAATGTCCGCACCAGCCGCCGGTCCGAGGACAACGCCTCGCCGATGCGATGGCACACAAACCAGTTGTCCGCCCACGCAGCCACCAAGCTCGACGCCCAAAGCAACACTCCCGTGAATCCCGCG
>DATMLG010000340.1:0-5477 GCA_035570675.1 Verrucomicrobiia bacterium
GGCGGAGGCAGGGTGGAGGACCGGACGCTGACGTCATCCAGGTCCACATCGAGAAAACTCTCGCCCGCATTCACGAGAAACGCCACGCGCACAGTGCGCCCGGCGTAGCTCGAAATATCGGTGCTGCGCTGCGTCCAGTTCTGCAGCGTGGGATCGCCCGGTTGCGTGCCAAAGACGGTGCGCAGCACAACATCATTTGTGTCCCGGATTTCCACGAGGAATTGCTGGTTCGTATCGAAGTCGGAGTCGTAATTGCGGATGCGGTCGGCCCAGCTCAAGGTGAGAGTGCTGCCACCGGGCGGTAGTGCGATTGTCTGGCACAGGGCGGAAACGGCGGGGGGCATCTGGTCCGCGAGCGCGCTGTAAGCGCCATCGAACGGCGGTGCGGCGCCGTCCCCGCTCGGCGGATACACGGTTCCGTCATCAATCACGAAGGCTGCATTCGTAACGGGCGTAAACCAGCCGGTCAGATCGCCGGTTTCAAATCCGCCGTTGCCAAGGTGTTCAATGCCCTCGCCGACACCGGGGTTCCAGGAGAGCGTGTAAGTCACGGGATTGGCGGTGGAAAGATTGGGCGGGTGCGGATTGCATGGCGCGGGCGGTGTTTGATTATCAATCACGGTCATGGTGGCGAACCCCCCGCCAAATCCAGGGGCATTTCCGGCCACCGAAACCGAAAGCGGTATTTCCGGAGGATTGCCCGAAACCATGGCCACATTGAACACGGCGGAGGTCTGGCCGGCGGGAATGGTGACCGTTGGCGGCACGCCAAGTTTTGCGGTGTTGCTCGAGACCAGCGAGACGGTGAGGTTGCCCGTCAGGGTCCCGGCAATTTGCACCGCTCCCGCGTTCGTCAGAATGCCATTGCTTTCACGAGCTTGCGCCGGAAGGGTCAGTGTCAGGTTTGTGCTCTTGTTGTCGTGGATGATCATGGAGGCCGCGCCGTTGGTCCAGTTCACGACGTGCGCCGTGACTGTTATCAGGCGGTCTCCCCGAAGCTGGTTGTCGGCGATGACCGTGGGATAAAACGGCGCGTTGGTCTGTCCTGCGGGGATTGTGACCGTGGCCGGGACGGAGAGGCTGGTTGGATCGCTGCTCGACATGCTGACGGCGATGTCGCTGGCCGGCACGCCGTTCATCGAAACCGTGGCCGGAATGGATCCGTCGCCTTCGGTGGCGCTGGCCGGCAAAGCAACCGCGAGTGAGGTGGATTTGTCGTCGTTAATGGATATGGTGCCGGTACCCGTTGCAAAGCCCGTCGCACTTCCCGTGACGTTGACCATTTGCGTGCCGTCGAGTCCGTTGTCGTCCACGATGGTGATATTGAACGGCGCGTTGGTCTGGCCGGCCAGAATGGTGACACTGGCAGGGACGGTGAGTTTGTTGGTATTGCTGGAGGCGAGCTGGATGGCCACGTTTGCCGCCGCCGGATTCGGAATGGACACCTGACATTGCCCGGAGATGACTCCGGCGTTCTTCACCGTCGAGGCCGGGAGCGAGACAGAAATCTGGCTGGTCCCCAGAAACGCGATATCATCAATGTTCCAACCGGAATAGGCAAAGGCGCGGGAATCGGCGACTTGATATCCCCAACGCACATAGACCGCCGGCAGATTGTCCGCAAAAAGGGAGATATCATACTGCAGCTTTGTCCACGAGGAGTCGGTGATGGCCCCGGAATCATTTCGGAAAATAATGGTCCAGTTGGTGTTATCACTCGACACTTCGATCACATTGGTCACAAACGGCGGGTAGTCGGAGTTGAGCCAGCGTTCGAACTGGAGAACGACGCCGCTACAACCGGTGAAGTTCAGCGGACCGGCCGTCAGATAGTATGGGCCGCCAACCGTTGTGGAATAGTCGCCGTTCAGGTTGACCCCAAAAACGTTCAAGCCGGTGAAGCCGCTGGTTGGGTCGGGATTGCCGTGAGCAGTGCCGCCCTGGCCGGTGGGCTGGCCAAAGGCCCATTGTCCCTGCCGCGGCCAGCCAGGGTCCGAGTTCAGCGGGAATGAGTAAATGGTGGGCAGCGAAACGGTCAAGAAAACGTTGTGGGTCTGGGCGACGCCGCTGAGCAAATTGGTGAAGCTCACCACGCCATTGTAGTTTCCCACCGGAAGGGCGTTTGCCGCCGCGTTCAGGGTGACTACAACGTTTGTCGTGCCGCCGGCGGCGGCGAGAGTTCCATTACTCGCGGACAAGGTGACCCATGGAACCGAGGCAGAGGCCGCCCAGCCCATCGCATTCGTCAGGGTGTCGTAAAGCGTGTAAGTCTGTGTTGGCGGAGTGAAGGGCCCGCCGATGCTGCCAACCGGACTGGAATCAACCGAGGGACTGATCACGAGATCATCGGGGAAATTATAGGCTTCGACCACTCCGACAGTCGTCGTGCTGGGCGGCGCCGAGGCGCCAGAACCGAGGCCGCGCTTCGCAAAGGCCAGCCAAAGTTGATGGTGATTGACGCCATTGTTATCGACCAGGTCAGCCTGAAGAATCCCGTCGCGGGCCTGGACAAAAGTCGGGTTGGCGGGCGTCAGGTTCATGCCGTCGGTGACCAATTGCAGAATCAACTGGTTGCCGGTGGAGAATCCGTACTGGTTGATGAGGTTGGCGCGGGCATCCCAAAGCGCCGCGCACCAAATTTCACCCTGGTTGTGAATTTCATTCGCAAGGTTCGCGATTACCGGATTGATGGGAACGCCCGTGTGCGGGCTTGCCTGGTTCGGGTCAATGTCCTTGAACGTGCCCGGATCAATGTTTGTATCCGTGCAATAGGGATAGCGCCGGATGCCAAAGTAATAATTTTGATTAAAATTATAGCCGGCTCCAAACAAGAGATAGCTGATGTAGGGTCCTTCCGGATACGGGGCGGTGAGACTGTCGCCGGGCTGGGTCAGGAGGGCGAGGCTGTAAAAATCCGACCAACCCTCGCCAAGTCCGCCTGATTGGGGATGGCCGTTCTTGTCAATGCCGACGCCGCCGCCCACGCGGCGGTTGCTGAGGCCGTGGGTGTACTCGTGCAGGATGACTTCGGTGTCGAAATCCGCGTCGCGGCTCGGCGTTGGTCCGGTGAAGACATACATTTCCATGACACCAGGTGAGCCGTCGGGGGGCGTGGAAAAGCTCGCGTTGTCGAGGTAATAAGTATTGCCGGTGTTAAATCCTTCCTGTGCCTCGGCGTCAACCGGGTCGCCGCCGACACCGCCCCGGCCAAAGTTGTTGATCTGGAAGTTGCCGGCACTTTCGGTGAAACCCAGATCATACAATTTGTCGTGCATCCAATTGTTCCAATAGAAAAGGTTGACCACCGCGGCGCTGCTGTTGCTGCTGGGGTCCTGGGTGAGGTCCAACGGGAAGTCGAACACGCGGTTGGTGGTGCCTTGCGGAGGAGGGATGTCCGCCCGACCGTCCGCGTTCACGTCCAAGTAGGCGGACACATTGTTGCCGGAGGTCGTGACGTTGGTGCCATCGGGGATCCAACCGGAGGGTGAGGCGTTGGTATCCATGGCGCTGGTGACAACCAGCGCGCGCGGCACCTGCTGGAGCTGGTTTGTCATCGGCGTTGGCAGTCCCATGACGGTGGGCACGCCCGCGTTGGTGGGAAAGCCGGACGTGAAGGGCGCGGGGCTGGCGGTGGTGAAAACCCGGTATGACGCTTCGCTTATGTTCTCGGTGAGGCTCCGGCGCAGCAACACTTCGCCCGTGCGGGCGTCAATCAAGATACGAAACATCTCGCCGCGCGCGCGGCTCATCAGGATGAGTTCCCAGGAAAGCCGGAGCGAGCCGCGGTTCATGGGGAGCCAGACCAGATGGGCGGTGGCGTCACCCTTCAACGCATTCGCGCTGAACGCCTGCTGCTGGTCGGCGCCTTCCGCGGCGGATCGCGCCGAGAGGTCGTTGGTGGCCAGGGTCTCGCCAATGTTCCGGGCTGCGATTGACAAGGCTTGCGGGGCGGTGACGAGGGGCCGGGAGCGGACGACCGCAGGAGTTGACGTTCCCCCCCGGACCGCCTGATCCGATGTCGGCACAAAATGGCTCGAAATGCTGACCAGCTCGCTCCGCTTCGTGGTTTGGGAAACAAGGATTGCCTCGAACACGGGGATGCCATCCACCTGCTGCTCCCAAACGACCGTGCGCAGGCCGTTATGTTGGGTGACGAATTCGCGTTTAATGCGGGCGGTGTCCAGCGCTTCCGAACCATGGCCGAAAAGAGCGCTGTGTTCGTCGAGAAACGCGCGGATGATGCGATGGGGGTCCGTGGCGGAAAATCTTGTCAGGGCCGGCACGGAAACCGCACCTCCGCCGTTGGTTCCGGTCAAAAATCCTTGTTCGGATCTGATCCAAGCCGGCGAACCAGTGATTTCGTCGAAATCAACTTTGACATCCGGTACGCGTGACTTGAGATTCGCGAGCGCTGTTGCGCGATCAACCGCCGGGGAAGCCGGTAGTGATGCATTTTGGGTGCGGGCGTCGAAATCAGGGAGTTGCGGAGGGTTTGGGAAGGCGGCTGCGGATACGTCGGTAAGAGCGCGAAAGCAGAACGACCCGCCTAAAAGCGCGATTCCCAAGAGGAGTTTTGCCACTTGTTTCATTCAGACGTAATCTCGAATGAAACGCCAACGGCACGGATGGAAAATGATCTCTCCTTGGAGCATAATCATTACTGCTTGCCAACAAGATGTTCGGCCGAAAGGCACGAACCTTGGTTGGCAGAACCTTTTCCGGTACAACCGCTTCCAATACAATAATTTCCGGATGTTGCTTTAATCGGCTTCACAATATTTATACCCTGTTTTTCGAGGGAAGTCAATGAAGTATCGACCCCGGTTTTAGGCACTGTGCTTGCGCGAAAGCGCAGTTCTGCGCCATGATTGGCAAACCATGGAAGGGTGGGCGCACAGGCTCTTATTTTTCTTTAAGGATGGGCTGCATCCGCTATGATTCAGGCCAGCCTTCCGAAACGAGTGATAAAAGGCGGCAACGAGTGGGATGAATTCGCCAGTTGATGTGGGGATATGATTGGCTGAATTTGCCCGGGTAAATCTCGCGAGCAGGGAATGGCCGCAGAGCATAAAAGAAAGCAAGGTGGGTCGAACGCAGCAGATTTATGGAAGAAATACAACAGTCTGAACCAGGCGAGCAGCCGATTGCGTCGCGGACGTCGCTGGCCGCGCGGCTGACGAACATTTTTGTCGCGCCGGGCGAGGTATTTGCCGAGGTCAAAGACAGCCCGCCGACGCCGGCCAACTGGGTGGCACCAATCATCATCGCCATGGTCGCGGGCATCATTTACTCGATGGTGGTTTTTTCCCAGCCAGCCATTATCCAAGGCATGAAGGAGGCGCGGGAGAAAGGTGTCCAGGAACAAGTTACGGCGGGAAAGATGACCCAGGCGCAGGCGGACAAAGCCACGGAGATGGCTGAGAAGTTTATGACCCCGATGGTAATGAAAGTAGTTGGCATCATCTTTTCAGTTATTG
>DATMLG010000341.1:0-13105 GCA_035570675.1 Verrucomicrobiia bacterium
CCTTTTGCAGCTCGATTTTGGCGCGCAGATAAGGCTGCTGGGCCTCGTATTCCTTGACGCGAATCCGCCACAGGCCTTCCACCAGCACGCGCACGGTGTTGTCGGGAAATTTCAGCATCTTGAGGACGCGGGCCGCGCAACCCACCTCGTGCATGTCTTGGGGCAGCGGGTTTTCGACCTCGGGCTTGCGTTGCAGCACCACGCCAAGCAGGCGGTCTCCACCGACGACATCATCAATCAGGTGAATGCTTTGCGAGGTCTCGACCAGCAGCGGCGCGACCATGCCGGGAAAAATCACGATGTCCGACAGGCCGAGGATGGGGAGGACCTGTGGGACGGAACGGGACGAGATGCGCCCGGGAACGGCTTCCGTTCCGCCGGAGGTTGCGCCCAAAATGCTTATAAATTCTGTGTCAGGCGATGTCATGATCGCAGCGTTTAACTATTGGATTGCCGCAGAGCTGAAAGGTTCAGGGGAAAAAAAATTATTTTCCCGTCACCGCGACCTTGGTGTGTTTCAAGGGCGATGGAACAGCTTGCGGCACGTCAATCCTTAGGAAACCGTTCAGATAGGAAGCCTTGGCCTGGGTCAAATCGTAGCCTGGCGGGAGTTCGAGCACGTTCTCAAACGGCCCGTAGTAAATCTCCATCGACAGAAAATTGAACTTGGCCGCCCGGCAGCCGTCCGGGCGCTCCCCGGCAATGCGTAATTTGTTGCCCTCAACCGTGATCTGCAGATTCTCGCTGCGCATCCCGGCCAGTTCAACTTTGATCACCAGCCCCTCGTCGGTGGCATAAACGTCGGTGTTGGGCGCCCAATGCGAACGTGAATCGTGCTCGGCCCCCACCACCGAGGTCTGTTGCGAAAAATGCACGCTGCTGACTTTGCACATTGCCATGATCGAGAGGTGAAAATAACCCGTCAGCCCGCCTATTGCAAGTGCCGGTTCATTTCATTTTGAACAGTATCTGGGGGCGTTCGCCCCGTCTGGCGCGGAACACCACGGTGTTTCCGGGTCGGGACTGGTTCGTCGACGAACACCCGCAGTGCGAGGCACGGGCCAGCGCAAATTTCCGGGGGCGGAACCTGCTGTAAAGCATGATTGCCGCGGTGACGCCGACGACCGTCAATGATACCAACTGTTGCCAGTCCACTAGGTGAACATAACCCATTTTCCCCGCCGCGCAACTGGTCTTTTGGGCGACTGGCTCTTTAAGGCCGGAATACGGGCAAAATATCTTCATCCGCACTTTCGTAAGCGGCCTCAAGCGGCCCACCCGCGTTTGTCCTCACCGCCAGCCCAACACTTGATTGGCATTGGTCCGTCAATGCCCCGACTCCCTGCCTGTCGGCCATGCGCTGGCATCTTCATAATGGATGGAGGCCTTGTGCCCATCCGAAGAACTGGCCGTGCAGCTAGCACCTTCCTAATGGGTGCAGGCCTTATGGCAGTGCGCTAGCACCCTGCTTTCAAAGAACAGCCCGAAAAAAAAACTAAGCGTTACTATCGTGTTTTATTGTGTTTTATCGTATCGCGCCGTAGCCCGGCGGAGGTGGATCGTGTAATATCCGCCGGATTCCAACCGTTCCAAAAGGTAGGGACATCAATGGGAGGTGCAACTTGCACCTGCGATGACCGCGCCCGTGTCTGGGAGTTTTCTTGATTGTTGCAGGCCTCCTTCCCATTCGTGTTCATTCGCGGTTAAAGATGTCTTCGGGTTCGTTTGATTGGCTGCCGCCTTTCCCCGAGAATTTTTCCGGGTAAATCCCCGTAACCGGCGAGAAACCAACCCCCTTACAACTGAGAAAGGGGGTGAAAAACGTGAAAATTGGCCATAACCGGCGAGAAATCATATGCTTGTACCGACAAATTCAAATCTATTGGGCGAATCTGGTGCCAATCCTGAAGGGCAGGAGTCCAAACACTTCCCCGCACTCCGCGCCCCGGTGCCAGTCCGGAAGGACCAATTCCATAATAAGATTGCCAATCCATAATTTGTTGCTTTCTCCTCCTCTTGACCGCCCCGGCCTCAACTCCACCAACGCCAGAGATTTTACCCCAAAAAACCGCTTTGTCAAATTCCCATACTTCGCCGTGGACTTTGCCACTTGGGGCCGCCCCTTCCGCCTCGACTTTCCATACCCCAATGGCCAAGCTCGCCTCATGGACCAATCACCGTTCCGGTACGTCCACCGGGTGACTTACACCGATTGCACCGTCGGCAATCACATCTACTATTCCCGCTATCTCGACCTGCTGGAAGCCGCGCGCGGCGAATTCTTCCGTCATTTGGGCACGACCTTCCTGCAATGGCAGGAACAGGGAATCATCTTTCCCGTCGTCGAATGTCATCTGCGCTACAAGGCGCCGGCACGCTACGACGATGTCCTCACCATCGAGCTATGGCTAACCACTGCGGAACGCATCCGGCTGGATTTCGCATCCCGCATCCTCAACCAGTCGGGCACGTTGATTCTTGAAGCCGAAACCCGGCATGTCTGCACCGGCCTCGACGAAAAGCCCAAACGGCTCCCGGAGGAATTGGCCAAGTTGTTGCAGCCGTGGGTGCGGGCGTAATTTAAGGTTTTCTAAATTGGGGCGGGTGTCAAAGCCCCTTGATTGACAAGTGAGAAGACGCTCTGTCATCACAGTTCTAATGTTGGCGGCAATCCTGATTGCGGCTGGTTTCTTTGTATTCTTTCAGGCATCCGAGCCCTCGTATCAGGGCAAAACCCTGACTGCATGGATTGATGAGTATATCGCCTTGAACGCAGCGAACCCATACCGGTTCCAGGGTGCTGATCTTGAGAAACACGCCGCGGTCACGGCCGCTTTCAAGGAAATGGGCACCAACTGCATCCCGTTCATCTTCCAGCGGCTAGAGCGCCAGGATGCGCCGATACAAACTCGCTATCGCGATGCGTGGCCAAAGTTTCCGGGTCTGTTGCGGCGCATTCTGCCCAATCCAAAACCGGTCCTGGATGAAAACTCCGCCAATACACTGATTAGCTACGCTGGTTCGTTTTCACCGGAATTCTTCCTTCCCACCTCGAAAAGCACAAGTTCCACCGCTCGTCAGGTCGCGGCCGAGAATATCATGCACAGTTTGCATTTGGATGCGCCTGAGGCGGAGGTGCTCTTGCTGATGCCCCGGCTGATTGAACTTTTGCAGGACTCGAACAAGATGGTGCGGCTTTTTTCGGCCGGGGCATTGGAAAAAATAGGGCCTCGGGCCTCGAATGCGGTGCCGGCGCTTACTTCAGCATTGAACGACAACGACCTCGATCCCTCATCCGGCTTGAAGGTTTATGCCCGTGCCTGGGAAATCACGGCTCTTGGAAGAATCGGACCAGCCGCCGACAGTGCGGTTCCCACCCTTCAGACACTTCTAAACGACCCTGACGGCGACTTGCGGTGGAAGGCGGCCCTCGCCATCTGGCAGATTGATTCTAACGCTGAGGTCTCCGTTCCCGTCATGGTCCGACAACTGCCAACGAGCCACGAAAAATGGGGCCTGGTCGTGACGCTGGGACGAATGGGTCCGCTGGCCAGGGACGCCGTGCCGGCGCTGGAGAAGGAGTTGGATGGAGCCGCTCCCTACCTGCGCACCGAGATTACCAATGCTCTCTTGAGAATCGATCCCGAGGCGGCAGCCAAACTTGGCGCAAAATGATTGGATTGTTGGCCGGCCCTCCGCTCAAACAAAAAACGGATTGTGCGCCTTTTCCTCACCCACAGTCGTTAACGGGCCGTGTCCGGCACAAATCAGGGTGTCGGGCGGCAGCGTAAAAATTTGCTCGCGGATTTTTTGCTTCGCAATATCCCATGACTGAAAGCCGTTGCCAATGGAGCCGGCGAAAATGGCATCACCAACGAAAGCTGTGTGCGGCGCGTCCTCGGGCCAGGTGCCCACGATGTAGGTGACGCCGTCCTCGGCGTGGCCGGGGGTGTCACGGTTGGTGATGCGGAGGCTGCCGAGGTGCGTGAAATCGTTGGCGCGATTGCGTTGCTCGGGCGGCGCGCTCTTGGCGTTGGTATGGACGCGCGCCTTGGGAAATTTCTCGCGCAATTTAACCAGGCCGGCGATGTGGTCCTCGTGCGTGTGGGTGAGGAAAATGTGGCGGAGCTGAAGCTGGTTTTCTTCGATGAGCGCGATGACCGGCGCGGCATCCCAGCCGGTATCGAACAAGGCCGCCTCGCGCGAGACTTCATCCCAGACAAGGTAATTGTTCACGGACTCACCGTCCTGCGCGGTCTCGATGCGGCGCAGTTCGCGCCAAATGCTCAGGTCCTTGACCGACGGCAGCCAGCCGTCCGCGATGCCGGCCAGCTTGGCGGGATGCAAACCAATCAACGGCGCCAGTTTGGCGAAGTCGGGCCTTTTGACAATGGTGCCCGAAGCCTCAAGCTCGGTGAGTTCCGTCTCGGTCAATCCCGCCGCCGCCGCCGCCGTGTTGGCCGGAATGTTTCCAGCTTTTCGTCCTTTGCGGATGAGGTCACCGACATGATCTTCCAAATTCATTGCCACCAGTTAGCCAGCCATGAGACGCGGTCGCAAGCTTTAGGTTGTGCCGGGGCGCCAGTTTTGCGCAACCTGCCGGGCCAATCGCTCCAGCCAGAGTTCGGATTTTTGCTTCGCCTTCTTCAAGGTGGTGAATTGCGCCACAGCTTGCTGAACCGCGAAATATTTCCCCGTTCCGCTGCGGGGCTTGATGATGCCGGCAAACCCCAAGCACGGGATCTTCAACTGCCGGCATCGCCGCACGATCTGGCCCACGCCCTTGCCCATGAAGGTGGACCGGTCAATGGCGCCCTCGCCGGTGATGACGACGTCCGCCAGGCGCAGGCGGCGTTCGAGTTGCGCGTGGTGAGCGAACAAATCGAACCCGGGTTGCAGGCGCGCTCCCAGAAAACAAGCCAACCCAAAACCCAAACCTCCCGCCGCGCCGGCTCCCGGCTCAATGGAATAGTCCTTGTGCATCTGCTTCGCAGCCGCTGTCGCCAGTTGACGCAAGCACCGTTCGGCTTCTTTAAAACCTCCGCCGGTCAGCCCTTTTTGCGGTCCATACACACGGGTGCAACCGCGCGGCCCCAGCAACGGATTCTGCACATCCACGGCGACGATCAAATCCGCGAATAGCTTTTTCTTTTGGGGCGGACGCAACGCAGCCAGCCGATGAAGCTGCGTCCAAGAAGTGATGGGCTCACCGTCGTTGTCTAGGAACTCCCAGCCGAGCGCGCGGGCGAGGCCGAAGCCGCCGTCGTTGGTGGCGCTGCCGCCAATGCCGATGAGACAGCGGGTGGCTCCTTTTCGTGCGGCGGCGCGTAGCACGGCGCCCAGTCCAAAGGTGTCCATTTTGAACGGATGGATACCGTGATGCTGCGCCAGCCCGATGACTTGCGCTGATTCAATGATGGCGGTCTTGCCGGCGAGCCACCATCGGGCGCGAACGGGCCGATGCGCGGCATCCACGGTCGCAACGGTTTGTGCTTTGGCGTCGAGAAGCTCGCTCATCACCGCGCCGAAACCGTCGCCACCGTCGCTCATGGGAAGGAGGTCGATGATGTCGGTTGGGCGCGCCACGTGCCACCCTCGGGCGATGGCCCCGGCGGCGGCATGCGCGGTCAGGGTGCCCTTGAATTTGTCGGGAATGATCAAAACCCGGAGCGGCATGGCGGATTTATCGGCGGACAGTGACCGAATCGCAATCCAAATTGTGGCACGAGGAAAGAGTTGCTAAATTCCCACTATATGGCAATGTACGCATGGATTTAATTATATGAACAAGCCCAAAATCATTGCTTATTTGAAACCAACCTGCGGCTGGAGCCAGGGCGTGCGCGCCATCATGCAGAAGTATGACCTGCCGTTTGAGGACCGCGACATCATCAACGACCCGGCCCAGCGCCAGGAGATGATCGAAAAAAGCGGCCAGATGCTCAGCCCTTGCGTCGAGGTCGATGGCAAGATGCTGCCGGACATCAGCGGTGACGAGGTCGAAGCCTATCTCTTGGCGAACAAGCTCGTCGGCAACACCGACCGCGAAGCCAATGCCCCGACGAACCAGCCCTGCGCGCACGAAATGCCGCAGGCCTCGCCATTGCAGTTCCGCCATTGATTTGCGCATTACGCAAACAATCACATTCAGAAACGCGAAGGAGCGGAGCGCGTCTGAAAATTGAAAGGGGTTCTGCGGCTGAGGATTTTGGCTGGGGCCAAGGCGGCGAGGTCCGAGCATCCCCGCAAGCGGGCTGTAAGGGCCGAGCCAACGATGGCCACAGGCAAAAGACCCGCCGCCCGGAGGGTTTTCACGAAAACAGGACCTCTTTGAATTTTCAGACTCGCTCCAAGGACCTCCGCGTTTTGATTTGTGTTGCCAGTTGAGCGCCGGCCATTCACTTTTTTCTCATGCGCATAGTTGCCACCCCCGCCGCCATGCAGCGTCTCGCCGCGAAATGGCGTCGCTCCGGAACGCGCATCGGTTTTGTGCCGACGATGGGTTACCTGCATGAGGGGCATTTGAGCCTGGTGCGGCGCGCGCGAAAAATTGTGGGGCCGCGCGGTGTGGTGGTGGTGAGCATTTACGTGAACCCGGTTCAATTCAGCCCGCAGGAAGATCTTTCCCGGTATCCGCGAGATTTCGACCGGGACAAAAAACTTTGCCGCGCCGCCGGAGTGGACGTGATTTTCGCGCCGACGGATGCGGACATGTATCCGGGAAAAGCGTCCGGACATTACAGCACGTATGTGGTGGAGGGGGCGCTGTCACGCGGCATGGAAGGTGAATCACGGCCGACGCATTTCGAAGGGGTGACGACCATTGTGGCCAAATTGTTCAACCTGGTGCTGCCGGAGGTTGCGGTGTTTGGTGCAAAAGATTTCCAGCAGGCCGCAGTCATCCGGCGGATGACACAGGACTTGAATTTCCCGGTCAAGATTGTGGTGGCGCCAACGCATCGCGAGCCGGACGGGCTGGCAATGAGTTCGCGCAACAAATACCTCGTCGGTAATGTGCGCGCGCAGGCAGTCGTATTATGGCGGGCGATTCAAAAGGCGCGCGACACGGTGCGCAAAGCGGACGAGCCGGTTCCGGCGGAGGTGCTGAAGGCGGAACTGAAGAAGTTCATTGAAAAGGAACCGGCGGCGCGTCTGGATTACGTGGAATTTTTTGAGCCGGAGACGCTCAAGCCGGTTTCCGAGGTCACCAGCGGGAGTCACATGGCGCTGGCGGTGTTCATGGGCAAGACAAGGCTGATAGACAACGCGACGCTAGAAGGAGCACACGCCCGCCGCCCTCAATGAAACAATTTGATCATCTGGTTCTGGGCAGCGGGATTGCGGGGCTGATTTTTGCGCTGAAAGTGGCGCCGCGCGGACGCGTGGCCATCATCACCAAGAAAAATCGCGCGGAATCGAACACCAACTACGCACAGGGCGGCATTGCGGCCGTCACCAGCAAGGAAGATTCGGTCGAGATGCACGTGCGCGACACGCTCGAGGCGGGCGCGGGCCTTTGCCATGAGGATGTCGTGCGCACCATCATCCGCGAAGGTCCCGCGCGCATCGCCGAGTTGATGGAACTGGGGATGAAATTCTCCGAGCGTGAAATGCCGTCGACGCCCGGTGTGCGCGAGCTGGACCTGGGCCGGGAGGGCGGGCATTCGAAGCGGCGGATTCTGCACGCGAAGGACGTGACCGGGCGGGAAGTGGAGCGCGCGCTGCTGACGGCGGCGGCCGCGCAGCCGAACATCAAGATTTTCGAGGACCATGTCGCGATTGATTTGATCACGAGCCAGAAGCTGGGCCGGCCGGGGCCGAACCGTTGCGCGGGGGTCTATGTGCTCGATAAAAAAACGGGTGCGGTGGAAACCTTTTGCGCGCCGATGGTGCTGCTGGCGACTGGCGGATGCGGGAAAGTTTATTTGTACACGACGAACCCGGACATCGCGACGGGCGACGGCGTGGCGATGGCGTATCGCGCCGGGGCGGCGGTGGCAAACATGGAGTTCATCCAGTTTCATCCGACCTGCCTGTATCATCCGCGGGCCAAGTCATTTTTAATTTCTGAAGCCGTACGGGGCGAGGGCGGGATATTGAAGACCGTCAATGGCGTCGAGTTCATGGACGGCCATCATCCGTTAAAATCACTGGCGCCGCGCGACGTGGTGGCGCGGGCGATAGACGGGGAGATGAAACGCAGCGGCGCGGACCATGTGTTGCTCGACATCACGCACAAGCCCGCCGATTTTATCCGCGAACGTTTTCCGAACATCTACAAGACCTGCCTCGAATACGGCATCGACATCACTCGCGAACCGATTCCCGTGGTGCCGGCCGCGCATTACCAATGCGGTGGCGTGCAGACCAACGTGGACGGCGAGACGGGCATTCCCGGGCTTTATGCGGTGGGCGAGGTGGCCTGCACGGGATTGCATGGGGCAAACCGCCTGGCGAGCAATTCGCTGTTGGAGGCGCTGGTCTGCGCGCATCGCGCGGCGCAACGCGTCCTGGAGCTTCCGCTGCCGCCGGTGGATTTCAAAATTCCGGGCTGGCAGTCCGGCAACGCCGCCAACCCGGATGAACAGGTCGTCATTTCCCACAACTGGGACGAGATCCGGCGGTTGATGTGGGATTACGTGGGAATTGTGCGTTCGAACAAGCGGCTCCAACGCGCGCGCGCGCGCATCGCGAATTTGCAGGAAGAAATCCAGCAGTATTACTGGGACTTTATTGTGACGAGCGACCTGCTGGAGTTGCGCAACATCGCGCTGGTGGCGGAAATTATCGTGGCGAGCGCGTTGTTGAGGCCGGAAAGCCGCGGGTTGAATTACAATCTGGATTATCCTGAGGCCGATCCCGCCTGGGCGCAACGCGACACGGTTTTGCGAAGGCCGTAAGGCGGGACGAACGTTAAATTGAGGAGCCGGCGTCGTTTGACTTGGACTCTTCAGTCTTGTTCTGGCCCAGGATGCGGCGGACGGCGATGAGGAATTCCTCGTGATTGATGGGCTTTTGGAAGAAGGCCGAGGCGCCGGCGGCAAGCGCGCGGGTCTTGTACTTCACGGGGTCGCCGGAGGTGATGATGATGACGGGGATTTCCGCAACTTCGCGGAAACGGCGCATCCATTCCATGATGTTGAATCCATCCCATTGCAGGCCGGTGCTGCTGACTTCGGGCGGGAAATTGATGTCGAGCACGATGAGATCGGGCCGGTCCTGGCGGGCGGTGCTGACCGCGCCGGAGCCGTCAACGGCGGTAAGCACCTTGAAACCAAGGGCCTTTAATTTGAGTTCAAAAGCTTTGAGGACGACGTTGTTGTCATCCACGACGAGGATGGTGCGATTTTTGCCAAAGGGCGTGGGGTCGTCGGGGGTCTGGCCGACGGTCGGTGCGCCAGGATTGCCAAAGGCAGCCTTGGCCGGGTCCTCGGAGCCGAAGGGAGGAAACTCCACACGCGGCTCGGTTTCTTTGCGCCATTTTCCAAACAGTTTCATGCGATTTATTTGATTTATGCTGACTACTTAAGCCAGCGAGTCTGTACCGATTCTGGACAACCGACACGGGCTGCTTGTACTTCTGAGTGCGAATCGCAACCCGTCTCTGCCTAAAAAGCACTTCTTATGGTTCTTTTGGGCCATACTGCTGTGCTGTCAAGCTCAGCGCGTGCCAAGTAGCCGTTATCATGCCAGCATGGCCAAGTCCGGGGCCTTGTGGTAGCCTGCGCCCGGCGTGACCAACAAATATTATTCTCCAGGAGACGAACGCGCCGCCCGGGTAAATGACCTGTTCAACACCATTGCGCCGCGCTACGACCTCATCAACGACCTGCAGAGCGGCGGCCTGCACCGGTATTGGAAGCGGCGGCTCATCCGGGAGGCCGCCGGGCGTCCGGGTGAGCGGGCGCTGGATTTGTGCTGCGGCACGGGGGACGTGGCGTTTGCGCTGGCGCGCCGCGGGCTGGATGTGGCGGGACTGGATTTCAGCGCGCCGATGCTGGCGGTGGCGAACCAGCGGCTCAAGGAGCGGTTTCCGGACGCGCGGGTGAATTTTTTGCAGGGTGACGCGCAGCAAATTCCATTTCCCGACAACAGCTTTGACATTGTGACCATCAGCTACGGTTTGCGGAACCTGGCGGACTGGGAAACGGGCCTGCGGGAGATGCAACGGGTGGCGCGGCCGGGCGGGCGGCTGCTGGTGCTGGATTTTGGCCGGCCGGACAACGCGGTGTGGCGGGGGATTTACTTTGCATACTTGAGGCATTTTGTGCCCGTGCTGGGGCGGATATTTTGCGGGGACGCCGACACGCACGGTTACATTCTTGAATCGCTGATGCATTACGTGGCGCAAAAGGGCGTGGCGGCGGGAATGGAACGGTTGCAACTCGCGCGGGTGTGCGTCATCAATTTGATGGGCGGCATCATGAGCATCAATTACGGGGAGAAGGCAAAATGAAAATAACACTGCAGCTCAACGACTTTTCGGTGGCCACGCGCAAAAGAGCTGGAGCACGCCTTCGTCAGGTTGGCCTGCAACTGGCTGCCTTGGTCGCGATGCTGATGCTGGCCGGGTGTTATGAAATGCATTACGGCCATTATGTGCCGTCGCAAGCCGCGGGATGGAGCCGGCAAGAAGATTATGGACTGTATTACTTTCACTATCCGACGAAAGGCACGCCGGGTTGGTTTGTCCAAGTCGGTGGCACACAAAAGGGCACCCTGAAGGTGGAAATTACCTCCTGGGACTTTGATCCTTACGCGATTTGGACCTCGCATTGGTTACGTTTCTCGGGAGAGCCCATCCGAATTATAAGTGCCGACGACGGAAAAGAATCCGTTGTTCCCGCTGACGGCTTTCAAACACTTTTCGGCCAGAAGGTGGATGTGGGTAGTTCGCAGGATTTCCTGGTGATTCTTCCCTTTTTTCGAATCGGGACCAACCCGGTTCCAAGCTTGACCGTTCACGTCCGATGGAGCGACGGAAAATATCGGATCTGGATTCCGTTGTCATAAGGAACGAAGAAGCGGGAAATTCCGCGTAAACAAGTGACTTCCAGTTTATTCGCGCGGTCAGCCCGGACGCGCATCAGGAACGAGGGCGATCACGAGGACGAAGCGAACGGATCGAAATGTGGCAGATAAAGCCATTGACGATGGCGACGGGAATGGAGCGGCTGCAACTGGCGCGGGTGCGGGTCATCAATTTGATCGGCGGCATCATGAGCATCAATCACGGGGAAAAGGCGCGGTAATTGTCCGCCGTAGCGGGGCAGGGAGGGCGGGCGCGGCGCTATTTTTGTTCCGGCGGCTCGAAGCGATAACCGATGCGGCGGATGGTGTGGATAAAGACGGGGTCGGCGGGATTCGCCTCGATCTTGTTCCGCAGGGTGGTGACGAACCGGTCGATGCTCCTGCCGGTCACGACG
Organism: Verrucomicrobiia bacterium; assembly: GCA_035570675.1. Lineage (GTDB taxonomy): Bacteria > Verrucomicrobiota > Verrucomicrobiia > Limisphaerales > Pedosphaeraceae > DATMLG01. The sequence goes on from DATMLG010000341.1 coordinate 11,427, forward strand.
CAGTCGTAGCCCCAAACGGCGTTCAGGATTTCGTCGCGGGTCAGGGCGCGTCCCGGTTTTTTGACGAAGTAGGCGAGCAGGTCAAATTCCTTGGGGGACAATTCAACTTCCCTGCCTTTGCGCGTGAGACGGCGGGCGGAAAGGTCGAGCCGGAAGGAGCCAAATTCGTGGGCGTTCTGCTCCTCCTTTTTGACGCGGCGGAGAAAAGCGGCGGAACGGGCCAGCAGTTCCTTGATGCTGAAAGGTTTGGTGACGTAGTCATCGGCCCCGAGATTGAGGCCCAGCACGATGTCCGATTCCTCGCCCTTGGCGGTCAGCATGATGATGGGCATGGCGAGTTTTTCCTCGCGGATGAGCCGGGCAATTTCGTAGCCGTTGATCTTGGGAAGCATGATGTCGAGAATGACGAGGTCGGGCTTGGCGTTCAGGGCGGCGTTGAGGCCCTTCTCGCCGTCCGCGGCGGTCAGAACCTTGTAACCCTTGAACTCGAAGTTGTCCTTCAGCCCGATCAACATCGTCGGGTCGTCTTCAATGATGAGCACGGTTTCCATGGGCATTTCTATGGTTGATGGGTTTTCATTCAATCGCCGTTTCTTCCGTTCACGGGCAGGCGGACGGTAAAGGTGCTGCCGCGGCCGGGTTTGCTTTCGACATCTATTTTCCCCCTGTGGGCGTCCACGATGAATTTGACAATGCTGAGGCCCAGGCCGCAGCCCTCGGCCTTTCGCGCGAGCGAGCTGTCCACCTGATAGAAGCGGTCAAAAATCCGCCGGAGATGACGCCGGGCCAGTCCGATGCCGTTGTCCGAAACCGCAAAACAGACGAAGCCCGCGTCGGTGAAGATCCTGAGGGAGACTTGTTTGTCCGTGGCGGTGTATTTGCAGGCATTGTCGAGGAGGTTGACGAGTACGGTGACAATCGCATCGTGATCGGCGTGAATTTCGGGAAGTGGTTCGGGGATTTCAACCGAGAGACGGCAATCCTGGGCCGCAAATTTTGTTTTGACGGACTCGGCGGCATCGTTGGCGACGGCGGCGGGCCGCACATCCACCAGGGCAAACGCCACCTTGTGGCGTTCCATGCGCGAGAAGGTCAGGAAATTGTCAATCATCCGACTGAGCCGTTCGTTCTCCTTGGCGGTCAGGCGCAGGTATTCAGTGACCTGCGTCTGGTCCCGGACGCGGCCTTCGAGAAGGGTGTCCACCAGCACGCGCATGGAGGCGAGGGGGGTTTTGAGTTCGTGCGAGACAGTGGCGATGAAATTATTTTTCATGCTGTTCAGCCGGATTTGTTTGCCGACTGCCTGCGTTGCGAAGCCGCCCGCGATCAGCATGAGCACGATCACCAGGACGGCGGTCCAGACGTAGACGGCAATTTGTCTCCGGGCGGCCTTCTCGAAGACATTGCCGCCTTGAAAATAAAGCTCCGCCTTCCACCCGGGGAAGGCGCCGGGCAGGTCGGCGGTGACGAAGGGTTTGCCAGCCGGATTGGTGATTCCGGCCACGAATTGACCGGAGTCGTCCAGGATGCGGCACGCGGAATCGGAGCGGGCGAAGGCATCCTGGTAACTGGTGAGAAAGGAAGCGATCCCGGACTGGGAGAGGAGCACCTGGATTGTTGAGGACGGGGTGCGATGGCGGAGGGAGTACACACGATGCTGATCGACGCTGATTTGAAAG
>DATMLG010000342.1:0-3290 GCA_035570675.1 Verrucomicrobiia bacterium
TTCCGGCGATATAGCCGCCTCCAATCTCGGTGCCCCCGCAATATTCGATCACGGGCTTTCCGCCGGCAAGCTGCATAAGCCAGGCCATGTCGTCCGCATTGGAACACTCGCCGGTGGAACTGAATAATTTTATGCGGCTCCAATCCAATCCATCCATGCGGCGCGAATTTCGCCATGTCTTCACCAGTCCCGGCACGACACCCAGCATCGTAGTTTTGGAATTCTGGACAAATTCACCGAATTCGCGTCCGGTCGGCGCGCCGTAAAAAAGTCCCAATGTGGCGCGGTTCAACAGGCTCGCAAACACCAGCCACGGCCCCATCATCCAGCCCATGTTCGTCGGCCACACTAATACATCGCCCGGGTGCACGTTTTGATGAAAATGCGCATCCATTGCACATTTGAGGGGCGTCGTCTGTGTCCACGGAACCGCCTTGGCGTCGCCAGTCGTCCCCGAAGAAAATAAAATATTGATTGTGTCGCTTGGATCGGCAATGTGCGTTTGTTCAGGCGTGATGACTTGCAGGAAATCATTCCATTGCACATCACCCGGACGCATCGTCATCCGGATTTTTTCCCTTGCCGGCAGCACGATTGCCATTGGACCCGCGGCTTGAATCACGTTTGCGTAGAGCGGCAATTGTCTGTGGTTGCGCTCGTTGACGTCCTGTACAAAAACGGCCCTCGCCTTGGACGTCTTGAAGCGCTGGGCGATTTCGCGCGGTTGAAAACTGTCTGCGATTCCCACCACTATGGAGCCGGCCATAATGATGCCGAGATAGATTGCGACCGCCTCGGCGGTCATGGGCATGATGATCGCCAGCGGGTCGCCTGCAGAAAAGCCGAGGCGCTTCAAATTCGCTGCCACATTCTGCGACAGCGCCTCCAGTTCCTCCACGCTCATGGATTTTATTCCGCCACCTTCAGGCTGATAAATGATGGCAGGCGACTTGGGGGGCGCGGTGAAGCAACTCTCGACTATGTTGAGCCGGGCGCCGGGCAGCCAGCTTGGTGATTCCACCCCGCCAGACAAATCCATGACGCGACTGAACGGACGACGCAAACGGATATCCAGCCTTCCGATAACCAGCTTCCAAAACTCTTCGCGATGCTGCACTGACCAGCGGTGGAGTTTTTCGTAAGAATCAACGCCCAGCTGCCTCATCAGCCAGGCCATGTTGGTGGTATTGATAAAAGCCGGCGACGGCACCCAGGCGAAGGGTGCGGACGCCTGCGTTTCGATGGAGATGCCGTTGGTCATTTCATCCTTTCAAGGCTGTTCCACGACCACTGCGTAACCCATGCCACCACCAACACAGAGCGTGGCCAATCCCCGTTTGGGTTGCCGGTGCGCGAGATGCACAAGCAATCGCGCGCCGGAAGCGCCAATCGGATGTCCCAAGGCGATGGCGCCGCCGTCGGGGTTGACCTTTGTTTCATCAAGCCCAAGTTCTTTGATGCAGGCCAGGGCTTGAGCCGCAAATGCCTCGTTCAACTCGATCATGTCGAATTGGTCCGCGTGGCGGGTAACTTTGCGCGTGGCGTAAACGGGCCCCATGCCCATCAAGGAAGGTTCACAACCCACCACCGCACCACCGGTTATGACCATCAGCGGGCTGAGTCCACATTCGCGGCCTCGTGCTTCATCGCAGATGACGAGCATCGCCGCGCCGTCATTTAGGCCCGACGAATTGCCCGCGGTGACCGACCCATCACGGTTGAAAACCGGTTTCAAAGCCGCGAGATTTTCGAGGGTGGTATCCGGACGCGGAGGTTCATCATGATCCAGTTTTTCAATGGCCACGATTTCGTCGCGGAAATGGCCAGCGGCCTGCGCGGCGGCGTAGCGTTGCTGGCTGGCCAGGGCAAAACGGTCCTGCGCTTCTCGACAAATGCCGCGAAGGCTGGCGATTTTCTCGACCGTCACTCCCATGTGTTCACGGGTGAAGGCATCGGTCAAGCCATCGTGCAACATGGAGTCCACGAGGACACCATCGCCGAATTTGTAGCCGGCACGCGCGCGTTCCAGCAGATAGGGTGCGTTGGACATGGACTCAGTTCCGCCACATAAGACCATCCGCGCGGCGCCGCACTGGATGGTTTGCATTGCCAGGATGACGGCATGGATGCCCGAGGCACACATCATGTTGACAGTATAGGCCGGAGTGCTGACCGGCAGACCAGCGCCGATCCCGATTTGCCGCGCCACATTCATTCCCAATCCGGCGCTCAAGACGTTGCCCACTACGACCGAATCAATTAACGCCGGATCTATCCCGTCGAGCGCGGCGGCGGCGGCGGCCTCTCCCAGCCCGGTCGCCGTATGCCTTGCCAGTTTTCCGAGAAAACGACCCTGCACGGTGCGTTTGGCGGAAACGATCCAGATGGGTTCGCTTAGGCTCATGGATCAAAAGGAAAACGGTTCATGATGGCGGCAGGGGTGGTGTGTAAGCAAAGGTGCGCGCCAAAAACCACATCAGAAACAATACAACGGGGCCCAGCACCAACAGTTGGAGCAGGCCGTAACCGGCCAAATCGCGGGGTTTCAATTTGAGGATGCCCAGCAAGGGGAGCATCCAGAAGGGATTGATCAGATTGGGCAGTGCCTCGGAGGCGTTATAGACCTGTACAATCCAACCGGGAGAAACTTTCAAGGCGTGGGCTGCCGTCATAATGTAGGGCGCTTCAATCAACCATTTACCCCCACCCGAAGGGACGAAAAAGCCCAGTATCGCGGAATAAAGTGAAACCATCACCGGATAATTGTTATGACTCGACATCTGTACAAAACCGTTGGCTACTGTCCGCGAAATCGACGAGTGAGAGATCATCCCGAAAATGCCCGCGTAAAAGGGAAATTGAATCAAGACCCCGGCTGTGGCTGGAGTAGCGACTGACACCGCACTAACAAAGGAGCGAGGGCGCCAGTGCAAGAGCAATCCCAACATTAAAAACAGAAAATTATAGGTATTCAGATTCAGTGCTGCCAGCAGTCCGCTGGCGGCAACCAAACGAAACAGATATGCAAGGCCAAGCAACGCGACCATGACGCTCAGCAGTGGCGAGTATTCCAGCCATTCCCCGGGGCTCCGAGACGCTTCAAGCGATTTGGTCAATGGCTCCGTCACGATCCCAAAAGATTTGGCCGTACGAACAGTCTTTCCCGTGGGTGTTGAGAAACACGCCACGGCCACCGAGACACCCATCACGATCAGCGCGGAGAGAATATTCTGCCAGGTATAAATCGTCTGGCTTAATGGAATGACCCCACTGATGTTCAATAGCTCCGG
>DATMLG010000343.1:0-6489 GCA_035570675.1 Verrucomicrobiia bacterium
CCGCCGCCACCGCCACCACCGCCGCCTCCGTTCACGCTGCCCTGCTGCGCCGAGATGGCGGCACCGCCGGCGCCGCCTGTCCCCACGGCGCCCACCGAGCCGTTGGCGCCGGAGTTGAGGAAAGCGTAGTTGCCGGCGCCGGCCCCGCCGCCCGAGCTCGAGGTGCCCGCGCCGCCGCCACCAAATCCACCGAACCCGCCCGCGCCGCCGCCCCGGCCCCCGCCGCCTCCGCCAAATCCACCACCACCTCCACCGCCACCAAACCCGCCCCCGCCGCCTCCGCCACGGGCAAATGCGTGCGAGGCGGTCCACAGCCCGAGGCACGCGCTGAGAGCGAAGCGGCCGAATTTGAGATTATTAGTTTTCATTTTTTTCACTTTCCAGGTTCGGTCAAGTTGCATTCGATCAAATCAGGTCATCAAGTTTAGAAGCCGGTTGCGCCGCCCCGGCCGCCACCCGAGGTGCTTGTGGTCGAGCCGCTGCCCACGCCCGTCGAATTCATGTTCTGCTGGACCGTTTGCGCGCGTTGGAGCAGAACATTTTCTGTTGTGCTGCTTGAGGACCGGCTGGTATTGCCGGCGGGATAAATGTCCTGAATAATGGACAGCACATCCTGCGGGTCCGCGTTCTCGAGCGCGATGCGATGGACCTTCATGCCGCCGGCGTCCACTTCATCCAGTTGCGCGATCATGTCCTCGATTTGCGGCATCAATTCCTTCGAGGCGCTGACGAGCAACGACTGCGTGCGCGGGTCGGGGACGGCGAGGACATTGGCCATTTTCTTCATGTACTGGCTTTCGGCCGGGGTCTGGGCAGCCCCGCCGCCGAAAAAGGCGCCGAAAGGATTGCCGACGCGCGCGCCGCGATTGTTGCCGAATTGGATGCGCGAACCGCTGGCGTCGTTGCCGCTGTTCGGGTCGGGAAAGATGCTGGTCAGCATGTTGGCCATTTCCGTGCAATCGGCATTCTTGAGGTGAAACATTTTCACCTCGGTGACATCCTCGATGGGCTGGTCGAGTTTATCCACCAGTTCGCGGATGGTGGGAATCAGGTCTTCCGGCGCGCTGACAATCAGGGAATTGCTGTGGTCGTCCGAAGTGGCCGCCACGCGGCTCTGCGGCGTGGTTCCGGCGCCAGGCCCGCCCGCGCCTCCGGGGCCGCCTCCGCCCGCCAGTGCGGCCAGCCCGCCAAAGCCTCCGCCGCCGAAACCGCCGAAGCCCCCACCGCCAAATCCGCCACCACCACCGCCCCGGCCAAAGCGTCCAAAATTACCGCCGCCGGCCTGGCCGCCAGCCGTCGTTGAGGACGAGGGGAACAGTTCCTTGACGAGATCGGCCAGCGACTTGGCATCCGCATACTTCAAAGGAAACACCACGATGGTGTTGATGCTCGAACTGACGGAATCGAGTTCCATCACAATGTTCGCGATCCGGCGGATGTTGTTCTGGGAATCGGTGATGATGAGGGAGTTGGCCGATTCATTGGCCTGCAGGTCGGTGTCCGAGCCGATCAACGGGCGAAGATTGTTGAGCAGGGCGACGGGATTGAGCGTGCGCACGGGAATGATGTAGGTGGCGACCTCGGAGTTGCGGGGAATGTCGTCGAGGCTGGTGAATTTGATGACCGGAATCTGGCTTCTTTTGGCTTCGACGGCGGAGATGATGGTGAGGATGCGGCCGTCGCGGGTGACGGCGTAGCCGTTGTCGCTGAGGATGTGTTCCACCAGGTTGAGCGCCTCCTCCTTGGAGAGCGGCTGGTCGCTAAAGGCATCCACGGTCCCGTTGATGGAAACCTCGGGATGGATGATGAACCCGGCGGCCTTGCTCATATAGTTGAGAACGGTTTCAAGCGGCACGCCCTTGAATTTGAAGACCAACCCCTTGTCGGAGGAAAACTCGGTGGCATTGGTGCTGTCGTCCTGGGTTACGGTGGAGGCCACGGTTGTGGTCGTGGTACTGGTAGTGGTGGTGGTTTGCGCGGGCATCGTTGTCGCGGGAGCAGCCGGGGGAGCGACGGGCGTGGGCGCCGGATTGGTAGGCGCGGCGACAGCGGGCGGCGGCGCTGTTTGATCGCCCGGCGCGGGCGGTTGCGGTGTCTGGTCTGTGGCGGTGGGCGCGTCCGCGGCCAGCATCGGCGCGGCGGCGAAGAGGCCGACGGTCAGGCCGGCGAGCAGGATAAAGTAAGAAGTGGTTTTCATTGGTGTTAGTTTCCGTTGGCAGGTGCTGCGTTCGTATCCCCGTTCTCTTCGCGGTGTCTTTTAAGCAATCTGGCGATCACGTCGGCGTCCGCTCCGGGAGTCTGGTTGACGGGGGCGGTGGCGGCGGTGGCGTCGCCGGAGTTGTCATCGGAAGACGCGTCCGTGGAACCGGAGGAAGAGGAAGTTGATTCGGCGGCCGGCTCCGAGGAGCCCACCAGTTTCCACGGGCCGTTTTCCACCTTCTTCATTTGCATGCCGACCTTGAGGGTGATGAACTGGTTGCTCGCGGCGGCAAGCTTGACCGTGTTGTTCGTGATTTCGGCGATTTTGTAGCCGTTGATGGTGTCCGAAAGTCCGAAAACATTGCCGCGATTGACGGCGTTGCCGTCGAAGAAGGCGTATCCCTTGTTTTCGTAGGACATGGTCCCGTTCAAGGTGAAGGAATAGACCCGCACAACGGGGACGATTGGGCCGATGTGTCTGGGCGGCCGGCGGGAAGGATTGAAGATATTATTTTGTTCAATGACCTGGAATGAGTTGAAGGCAGGCCGCGAATCGGCGCTCGCATCCTGCGCGACCGCGGGCCGGAGGCCGGCCAGCGACATTATCATGACTGCGATGAGGAAAAATCTGGTCTTCATGGTCATTGCGTTTGCGCCTGTGGATTGTCCAAGACCAGCGCGCTGAGGGTGAGGCCGAGGGTCAGCTCCTCCCCGGTGTTGTCCTTCGCGGAAATCTCAATGTCCTCCAGCTGCACGCCCATGGGGTCGCTTTCCACAGCCCAAAGAAAGCTCAGGAGCGAGCGCATGTTGCCCGAGGCATCGGTGCGGCATTCCCAGGTGGTGACGATGTTGGTCGAGTCCTGGTCGGTGGTGTCCTGCTTCAACTGCGGTGAGAAGCCGTCCAGGCTGACGCCGCTGTTGCCGACCCAGCGGTCCTTGGCCTTCAAGATGGCGCTGCCGGCCTGCGACGGGTTGGCCGGGAGGACATTGGTTTGCATGCGGTCCCAGCGGGCGAGGATCTCCGTCTTGCGCTGCAACAACCGATGGTCGGCGTCCACCGCATCCTTGAGGTGCTTAATATGGTCGGCGCGGTCCAGCCAGCTCTGCTTGAGCGGCTCGTAAATGATGCTGTTGCCCAAAAACAGGGCCAGCGCCGCGCCGGCGATGATGAGCAACAACTTCTGGCGGTTTTCGATTTTAATTTCCACCGGTGTCTCCTTCCCATTGGAACTTGAAGGTGAACTGCACGCTGGGCGAGGTGCCGCGCAGCGAATCGGTCGTCACTTCGCCGACGCCCGCGGTGCCACCCAGGTTTTCGATAACTTTGCGATAGGCCAGGCTGTCCCGCGCAATGCCCGAGCAGGTCACTTCGGTCAGGTTGCGGATGTCCACCGTCTTGGCGGTGACCGAGCCGTCCTGCGGAAAGGCCTGGGCCAGCACCTTGAGGATGCCCAATCCTCGGGCCGTTTCGTCGAACCACGGGCTGTACTTCGCGATTTGTTCCTTCGCATTGCGCACGTCCCTTGCCTGGCGCTCCAGGCCCTGAAACTCGGAATTCCAACGCGCGGCCTGGATGCCCTGGACCAGGAACGCGCCACCAACGAGGAGCGCCACGGCGCCGCCCGCCACGCCCGCCCAGCCGAGCTTCTTGAAGGCCACGTTCGTGGTCATCCATTGCTGGAATTGATTGATCTTGGGCGGCAGCAGTTCCGGCCCGGAGGCGACGCTGCGTACGCAATTGGCGGCGGCGGCGAGCGCGGGGGAAAGGGCGATGTCCGCCGGCGGCGGGGCGGAGAATTCCGCGGCGGAAGCTCGGTCCATGGATTCGAGGCGCAAACCCATGTTTTGCAGGCGCGGGGAAAGGTCGTTGATAAACTGGCGGGCGAACTCACCGCGCGCGAAGACCTTGACGCCGCGCATGCCCTCAGCGAGGCCGGCGGGCAACTGTCCCAGGGTGATCCGGATTTCCCGTGCCACGAGATCGGTGTCCACGTTTTTTTGCGGGGCGCCGGTTTCAATCGCGCCATCGAGGGAACGCAGGGCGGCGATGCCGCCGCCGGCCGAGGCGCCCAGTTCCACGCTGTTGCTGCCGAGCGCGACGGCGAATGTGCCCACCGAAGCCTCGCGACCGGCGCCTTCAAGCGCGGACAGGCCGAGGACGAATGTCACCGGCTTGAGTTGCGCGGCCTTGAGCGCCTTTTCAAGCGTGTCGAGATGATTGCGGGGAACGGCGAGAAGCGTGGCAAATTTTTCGCCGCCTGGGGTTTGCCACCGGGAATTGACGATGAACAGATTTTCGTGGCCGGAGGTAAAGCCGCGTTCCGCCTCGATTTGCAGGAAGCTTTCGATGTCCGCCTCCGGCAGGTCCGGCAATCTGGCCTGCAAGGAAAGCACCCAGTTGACGGGGATGCAGACCGCGCAACGGCGTTCGCGCACGCCGGCCTGGTCCAGATGGTTCCGAATCTCGCGGCCCACGAGGGCGGGATCCCCGCCGAGGGGTGAAAGCGCCAGCGACGCGGCGACATGCTCCTTGACCAGCAGGGTGTCGCCGGACCGGCGCACCACCACGGCCTCGATCCGGTTGCCGTCCAGCGCCAGCCCCAGTATCGAGGAGGGCATTTGTTTGCTGAAAAGATTCATCGCGTTCCTTCTAATTAGCCGTCATCAACTGCGCGCGCGCCTGTGCGCCGAGCGCCCAGCCCAGATGCGTGAGGTCCTGCCGGTAGACAATGACCGGTGTGCCGGTGCTGGTGTCAAACACAAACCGCGTGCGGCGATAGCCGCGTCCGTCATGGCCGACGGCGGCGATGTCCGCGGTGAACTGGTAACTCCGCGCGGTGATGTACGGCCCGATCTGTGTCGCCTGTTGCGGAGTGAGTACCTGGGTCACCCAGGCGACGGTGTTCAGGTTGTTCGGGTCGTTCAGCAGGGACGTGCGCGAGGCCACAAACTGCGTGGCGGTGTTGGTGTCCATGCCCGGGAGGAACTGAAGCACCATGGAACTGGCGGTGTTGATGTTAATCAGTCCCTTGAGAGTGGGACCGCGGAGGCTGGGCTCAATTTGCGCAAATTCGGCCGCCGTCATGGTGCTCTGGATGTAAAAATCCAACGGACTGGTGAAAGTCGTGGTGACGGTGGTTTCCACGGGCGGACCACCGCCGCGAACGGGCGGGCCGCCACCGCCAGGAAGCAAGCCCGCCGCCTCTTCGATTTGCTGCGCGCGGCCGGAATCAAAATTGGTAGAGAGCAGGGCGATCAACTGGGTCGCGGCGGTGGTGCTGGTCACATTGACGCGCGGATTGCCGTTCGTGTCATTCGGCGGTTCGGCTGAATAGATGGTGAGATATTCCAGCAGGCCCGGGTCCAGGCGGCCATCCATGTTGTCCGACGGGGGCAGCACATCCCCGTCATTTTCGTTGGGGTCGAGGATGCCATTCAAGTTCGCGTCTTCGCCGTAGAGAATATCGGGGTTCATCTGATAAACCAACCTTAACTCGTCCAAGGATTCGAACGGCGCGTTTTTGCAGAGGTAAGGCGGCGATTGCATCATGTAGGTGTCGGATTCCGCGCCGCCGACGTTGTTGGCGGTGTTGGTGCTTTCCCAGGCCATGATGTTGTAGGCGAGATTCAACGTCATGCGCGGCAGGAGGGCGAGATTGGAGCCCCCGGTGTTCAATCCGCCCGGCAGCGCGTTCAGGTTGATCTTGGACGATTCCGGAATGAGCCCGCAGACCAGGTTGGAATAGTTGCCCGTATTTTCGGTGTTCGTGCGTCCGATGATCCAGAACTTCGCGTTGCCCACGGGCACCGCCGAGCAGACGTAACTGGTGGGGTCCGGAATGACGCCCGACTCGTTGAGGTTCGAGAGGACGCAGGTGATGTAGCGGCGCCCGGCGTCGATGGCGAATTCAGCCTCCTCGCCGGCGACGCGGTTGTCCGAGGCGCGCAATTCAAAGGACATCGAATTTGCGAAATAAAGCGTCATGCTGATGAGGCCGAAGGTAATCCACATGACCACGACCAGCACGGAACCCCGCTCGCGGAGCGAGGTCCGGCCCAGGTCAACTGGTTGGTGGCGCGCGGTGTTCATCGTCACATGTTCGTGGAAAGCTGGGTGATGACCGGGACCACAAATTGAAACGACGGATTCGCCGGCGTGTTGTCGGCCGGCTTGGTGAAGGTGAGGAACACCTTGATGGCCTCGGGAACATTCGACAGCGTCGTGCTCCAGGTGTCGTTCCAGTTCGTGCCGTCGTAGTAGGAGAAGCGCATGTTCTGGACATTGCCCAG
>DATMLG010000344.1:0-3538 GCA_035570675.1 Verrucomicrobiia bacterium
TTGGACGTGACTGCGGACGCGCCGGCGCTGGTGGTGGTGGCGCAGGTGTTGTATGTGCCGTGGCATGCCTATGTGGACGGCGCGCGGGTGAAACTGTGGCCGGCGAATCGCGCGTTCCAGGCGCTGGAAGTGCCGGCGGGCCATCACGAAATCATGCTGCTCTACGAGGACAATCTCTTTGAATGCGGATTGGTCATATCGCTCGCCAGTTTAATCGGGGTGGGAGCGATTTGGAGATCGGCAGGGAAACGGAATGGCCGACGGGCTTTTCGACGGTGACCCGGGCGCGAGTTATCGGCCGCGAATTCGCGGCGGCACTGGAATCTGCGGCGCGTAAGCGGGCTGAACCTTGAGCGGCGGTGGAGTTGGTCGCGCTGGCACTGGAGGAGGTGGCGGCGGTTGGGTCGAAGGAATGGGAGGAGGAGGGATCGGCGCCACCGCGCCGGGCGCCGAAGACACTTCGCCGATTTTGCCGTCGGGAAATGTCATCACCCCCATGTTGAATGCCGCGAAGTTTCCCATTTGCGGCTGCGATTCGTCCGGCGCCCGGGAAGCATCCGCCTTCATCGTGGCCAAAGATTCCAATGCCTGATAGCCGTTAACGACCCATTCGAGCTTGCCGGTGTTGACATCCACCATCAACCCGTGGACGGGAATTTTCGGGCCGATGAGCGGACTTTGTCGCACAAAATCCACGGCCTTCATGACATTCTGCCGTTCGCTGGCGAACAGGCCGAAAAAGTCCTGCAGATTCTCCGGCAATCCACCGCGCTCCACGCCCAGCGCCTTGAACGCGTCCGTCAGCTTCATCGTCGAGGTCTTGCAGACCTGGCAGTCCGTGTGGCCGATGATGGCGATTTCCTTGCCGCCCTTGATGGCGCAGGCCAGCGCAAGCGAGCGCATGGTACTGCTCATGGGGCTGGTGATGATGTTGCCCGCGTTGCGCAGCCAGATGAACTGCTCCTTGGGCAGCGCGAGCGCATCCGGGAAAATCGAATTCAACCGCGCGTCAATGCATGTCAGCGCCGCCACGGGCAGCGCGTCGGCATAATCCGCCGGGTGCAGGCCCGCATGGGCGTCGCCGGCCAGCGCGCGCTGGTTCGCATCCAGGATGGCTTCGAAGAGGCGCATAAATCAGTCAAACAGCTTTTCCCCGCAGTAACCACAATTACCGGTCGCAATCGCCAGTTGCGAGTTGAGGATCCGTTTGCTGCAACTGCGGCATTGAATGCCAAATTCTCTCTGCTGACGATTCGCAACCAAAGCGAACCAGACAAAGCTTGCGACCAAGATGAACAGCAAGCCGCCCCCGACTACATTGCCTGTCCATGCATACTCTTTATGCTCTTCCACGTAATTTGAAAATGGAATCATTGCACCGATGGCCGCGAAAAAAACGATCAGCCAGCAAACGAGCCGCCTGTTCACGGCCCGCGTCATGGTCCTTTGTTTGGCGATATATTCCTGCTTGGTCATGCCCTCGCCTGTACTCTGATTCCCCTACGGAGTAGTGACCATATTCCGCTTCGGCCTTCCGAGGAAAAAGTACAACGCCGACCCGATGAAATGGAGGAACACAATGGCCAGTACCCAGCCGATTTTCTCGCCCTCACCCAGCCCCTGGTTCCTGATGGCATCCACCAGCATCCAAATCCAAAAGACACAGAGCAGGATGCTGAGCGCGAAGATGAGGACCGCCAGAAAGACTGGCAGCAGAAACAGCAACACTGCGCCCAGCGCCACGGCCGCCACGCACAGCAGAATGACAAATATTACCGGCATAAATTCATTTCCTCAGCCCATTCTCAGATCCCAACCTGGGCGTGAATTGTTTCGGATGTCCGATGAAAAAATACAACACCGACCCGACAAGATGCAGAAAGACGATCGCCAGCACCCAGCCAATCTTTTCCCCTCCGCTGAGCCCCTTGTTCTTGACGGCATCAATCAGCATACACCCTACGAACAAGATGTACAAGGGCAGAATGAAGAGCAGAAATATCATTGAAAACAAACCGCCAGACATAAACATCGCCAGCATATGTTTCCTTTCGTTTCTCGAACGTTTTGGTTTTCAAGTGCCCGGCCCGGGCATCAATCGTTTTGGATGTCCGATGAAAAAGTACAATACCGAACCGATAACGTGCAGAAAGACGATGGCCAGCACCCAGCCAACTTTTTCGCCGTCGCCCAGGCCCTTGTTCTGGATGGCATCAATCAGCATCCAAAGCCAAAACGCAAACGCAGCAATTGCGAGACAAATGAAGAAGAGCAGCGCAAACGCCCCCAACACACCGCCAAACATAAACATCGCCAGCATAATTTTCCTTTTGTTTCAGTTTAGTTCAATCCAAACGTCTCAAGCCGGTTTGTCCGGCGTGTCCTTCTCCATCGCCTTCTTCAAGGCCGGCACCTGTTCAAGCAGCTTCTCAAACTTGACGCCGGTCAGGCTCTCAATCACCGGCGGCAACTGGCTGATGATGGTGGTGACGTCGCCGGTCAGCTTGCTCGCGCCGCCGCCGGGGCCGTTGCCGGCGTTGATGATGACCATCTTCTCGGTCTTGGACAGCGGCTCGCTGATCTTGCCCGCAACCTCCGGCAGGATGCGCACAATCATCTCGATGACCGCCGCCTCGTTATATTGCTTGAAGGACTCGGCCTTTACGCGCATCGCCTCGGCGGTCGCCTTGCCCTGCGCCTCGATGACGTCGGCCTCGGCCAACCCGCGCGCCTTGTTCGCGTCCGCTTCCGCCAGACCAGTGGCCTTGACGACATCCGCGCCGGCGAAACCGGTCGCCTTGGTCGCAGAGGCCGCGCCCGCCGCCTCGGTTTCCAACTGGAACTTGCGCGCATTGGCCAGCGTTTCCACGCGGTAACGCTCGGCATCCGCGGGTTTCTGCACCGTCGCCTCCAGTTCGCGCTGTTTGCGCTGGATTTCCTGCTGCTGCAATTCGATCTGCTTCTGCTTCTCCACGATGCTGACCTGCACCTCCTCCGCCTTGACGAGCTGGCCGGTCTTAAACTTTTGCAAATCATACGCGAGGTCGGACTCGGCCTTCTTCTGGTTCACCGCGGCCTGATACTGCGCGACGTTGGACTGATAATCGCGTTGCGCCTCGGCGACCTTGGAATCGGCGGCGAATTTCGCCTCCTGTCCGGCCTGTACCGCCTGCGAGGAGCGGATCATCGCATCACGGTCGGCCTCGGCCTGCGCAATCTGCGCGTCGCGCTTGACTTGGGCGATGCGCGGCTTGCCCAACGCTTCCAAGTAACCCTGCCCGTCCCGGATGTCGCGAATCGTGAAACTGACGATGGACAGGCCCATGTTCGCCATGTCGCCGGCAGCCACTTCCTGCACCTTGGAGGCGAAGGCATCGCGGTTCTGGTAGATGTCCTCCACGGTCATCGTGCCGAGAATCGCGCGCAAATGCCCTTCCAGCGTTTGCGTCGCGATGTTCTTGATTTCGTCCACCGGCTTGCTCAGAAATTGCTCGGCAGCGGTCGCGATGGAAATGTCGTCGCCCTTGACCTTGATTTG
>DATMLG010000345.1:0-3540 GCA_035570675.1 Verrucomicrobiia bacterium
CCCACCTGGTTTATTGCTCGGGACCGGCGTGGGACGTTTTTTTGATTATCCTCATGCTCCGCCAATTTGCAAGCCATTTCCCGGTCCGGCCTCTGTTTTTTTCCAGCATAGGAGGTGTTTCGACGCCATTTCTTTATCCAATGCCCTTTGTCTCTGGGATTTGAAGACACCTCATTCTTATGCTCATAACCGGACGCCCATCCGCTGTCACTTGGCCCCTCACTATTTTGATACTTTTTTAGGCAGCCAGCTCAGAACCCACCAGCTTCTCAGATTGATTCTGCATCGTTTCGGCAGAGTCGGTCGCGCCCGGCTGCAAGGGTTGGGTAATGATCGTGAGCAGTGTCGAAAGAACAAAGCGCCTCAGGGCATCCTGACCCTGAAGCTGGCCAGGGCTGTCCCGCTGTTCACCGCGCCGGGTGCGGTGGCGATCACCTGGACGGCCGCGCTATTGGTCAATACAAACGGCCCAGTATAGCGGATGGAATGGGCGGTGGGTGCGCCTCCATCAAGGGTATAAAAAAGTGAGGTGCCCGGAGTGGCATCGGAGAGGGTCACCGTGACGGAGTCCGTGAAAGTGCCGCCGGAAGGGGAGACGACCGGCAGGGCCAAAAACACACCCTGGCCGTAAACCGACAGGTAATAATCCGTGCCGACATAGACCTTCCCGTTCGCCACCATGGGAGTGGTAAACTTGACCGCCGCGCCGGGCCTGTCCTGTGCCGGGTTGAGTTTGCTGCTGTACAATTCCCGGGCGAGATTGGTCGCATCATAAGCGTGCAGGACGGCCGGACCATGGGCGGACCAGGCGTCAGTTTGCAGCGCCCAGACGATGCCATTGCTGCTGCTGGAAGCGGAAACACTGGGAATTCCCCCCGGCGAGCCAAACTTGACCGTGGACTTTGAAACTGGTTTGGCAATGATGACCCCGTCGGCAATCTGGAAGGCCTTCATTACGTCGTCACTCCCCTGATAATAGATCATGTTGTTGAAGCAAGCCGGCACGGGAAAGTTCCAGGGTGTTCCCACGATGTTGGGCAATTCCTCCACAATCTGAGTGTCGCCACCTGCATTGAATTGCCCGAGCTGATCCCGGTCCAACAAATAAACGGTGCCGTCCTTGCCACAGCCCACCAGGAGATGCGGATGTTCAGTGCTCCCCGCCGCGTCCGGCAGCACCATGGAACTGCCCGCCGAAACATCTAAATCCGCCCTGTCCAAATCCGCCTGATTGTGCGGCGTAAAATAATCAACCAGCGTCAGGCCGTTGCGGCCGGTGAGCTTGAGAAAACTGTCGCTCAAATTATACTGGTTCAGGCTGTTATAATTTGTGGCGAAGGCGCCGTTGCCGCTTGTGGCAAACATATTGCCGCTCGCGTCCGCCGATATGCCGGCGCTGCCCTGCCAGATGCCTCCCGCGGAGCCGTTGGGAGTATCGTTGTAAATGCCCGCCTGTTGCAACGTCCGCTCGTTGTACGCCATCACCCAGCCATGGTAGTTGCCCTCATCGCATTGCGCGGAATAACCGAAATACACAAACCCGTTTTGCAGCAAAAGCCCTGTGCGGCACTGCTGCCGCAGGTTGTCGAAAACTATCGCCTCGCCTGTGGAATTCGTCACCGACCCTTGGATCACCGCCGGGCTCATGGCCTGCTCGTTCCCGGTGCGAATATCCAGGGCGTGCAGACGGTGGACGAACTTGACGGCATCGCCGGTTGCTTCCCGGGTCAAGGCTTCGACGAAAATGGTTCCGGTATCCAGGTCAATCGCCGGCGTGGCCGCAATGACGTCTTCGCGCGGAACATTGCCGCAGACGCCCGCATCCGAGGGTGTCAGGGGAGTGACTCCGGCCGCGGGATTGATGAAACTGACCTGCCACAGCGGCGATGCATTCGGGCCCTGGTTGTTGTCCGCGTCGAAGGCATAGACACTTCCGTGCTGGGTGGCGACGAAAACCGCGTTGTGCGTGCCCTTTCCGGGCACTTCCAGACCGGCCACGTAAAGTGGCTCCGCATAAACGGCGCCATCCACCGCGCAGGAAAATAATTTGCCAAACAAGTTGGATTTGACATTGAGCGGCGTCAGCAGGAATTCATTGGTATTTGCCCCGGTTCGCATGTTGTTGTTATGATAAGTGAGCACATCCTGCGGACTCCACCGGGGCAAGGCCTGGCCGGAAACGGGCAGTGACACGAAGCAGAACAGAAACCCAAGCGTCAGTGGCATGACCCGGCAAAAATATCGTTTCAACGTTTTCATAATGTGCAGACCGCCGTTTGACCGGCTGACCACCGCAAATTATCTGCTTTCAACATACAATATTGTGGACCGGCCGACTGCCAGAAAGGGACCAGGGCAGAACAACGACATATTCTCATGTTAAATCCTGGGTAGACAAACCGGAACCAACCAGTTTTTCAAACTCATTCTGCATCGTTTCGGCCGAATCGTTCGCACCTGAGCGTCGGCGGCGAGGTTGTCCACAAGCTTGGCAGCTTTAATTGTCCGGTTTCCGCGTCAGGCAACCAGGACACGCAAAAAACCTGTCACAACTCTTTTTCGGCGGACATCATTAACCAAATGCCGGAACCTGATGACATCACGCTCTTAAAACAATACGCCGGGGGCGATGATTCCGCCTTCACGGCGCTCTTTGAGCGGCATGTCCATCTGGTCTATTCCGTCGCGTTGCGGCAGGCCCGCAATCCGTCTCATGCTGAGGAAGTCACCCAGGCGGTTTTCATCCTGCTCGCGCGGAAGGCAAAATCGCTCAGTCCAGGCACCGTATTGTCCGGCTGGCTCTATCAGGCGGCGCGTCTGACCACGGCCAACCTCATAAAACGTGAAATCCGCCGCCAGCGCCGCGAACAGGAGGTGTATATGCAAACCTTGACGGAATCAGACATTTCGCTGTGGGAACAGATATCGCCATTGCTGGACGATGCCATGGGCCGCCTTGGTGAAAAAGACCGCAACGCTGTCGTTCTCCGCTACTTTGAAAACAGAACGCCGCAGGAAGTGGCGGCGGCGTTGAAACTGAATGAAGCAACGGCCCGCAAACGCGTGAGCCGCGCGTTGGAAAAGGTGCGGAAATTTTTCACGAAACGCGGGGTGATTTCGACGACGGCGGTTATTGCGGGGGCCATTTCCGCCCACTCTGTCCAGGCCGCGCCCGCCGCGCTGGCCAGTTCCGCCACGGCTGCCGCGATTGCCAGGGGTGCGATCTCCGGCGGTTCAACCTTGGCCCTCGTAAAAGCAACCCTCATCGCCATGAAAACTAAAACCATTGTTGTCGCATCGATTGCCGCAGCCGCAGTCATCCTGGGAACCGGCGCCTACATTGCCTGCAAATCTGCTCATCCGAAACCCGCGCCCGCCGCCACTGTTTTCAGCGACGCACTTCCCATTAAACTCGCCAACGATGATCCGGCGGCGAACCTTGTGGCCGCCTTGCTGTCGGGCGGCAACACCAATGCCGACAAGTTCCTGAACGGGATTGACCCCGATACCCGGCGCACCCCCGACTCCCCGCCCGCCGGG
>DATMLG010000346.1:0-9602 GCA_035570675.1 Verrucomicrobiia bacterium
GGGCTTCATTGATGAGCAAAACTTTTTCGTTGGGCGACGACGCCGCCAGGTCCAGATCGTCAATGTCCACCTTGATCTGCCCGCCGCCGCGCTTCAACCTGGATTTGCGCCGGGCGTTTTCGACCAGTATCCGCCGCATCGCCTCGGCGGCGGCGCCAAAAAAATGGGCGCGATTCTGCCAGCCCCGGGCGTCATCGCCCACCATGCGAAGCCACGCCTCATGGACCAGGGCCGTGGCCTGCAAGGTTTGTCCGGCCGCCTCCTGCGCCATGCGCGCCGCCGCCAAGTGGCGCAGTTCATTGTAAACGAGCGGGAGCAATTCCTCCGAGGAATGGCCGTCGCCGCGGCGGATGGCCTGCAACATCAGGGTGATGTCACCCGCAGATGCCGACGGCCGGTCAAAATTTTCCCAAAGCTCCTCGCGGCTGTCAAAAATGGTGACCGGCAATTTTTCAAGATTGGAAATTTGTTTTTCATCGAGCGCCGGCAGGCGGGCGGCCCTGGCGTGCTCGCGCAATTTCCGGTCACGCAACAGCAGTACGGCGCACAGACGGCGATTGCCTTCCACCACCACATATTTTTGCCTTTCACCCTCCTTTCCAAGTTCCGGGCCGGGGATGACCAGGAGCGGGCCCTGTTGAAAAAATCCTTTGGCGGCGATGGACAGGGCCACTTCTTCCACATCCATTTCGTCCCACATCAATTTGACGATCTCCCGGGTGTCGCTATCAAAACCAATGGAAGCGAGGCGGGGATTTTCCGGATCGAGCATCAAACGATCCACCTCCATGAGGATGACCATCCGCACAACTTGGTCTTTCGCGGGTTTGCGGATTGAGTCGCTCATGCAGATTGCTGCACCTTACCATACTGCAATCTGTCGGTGATTGAAAGTTTCATTTTCAACTCCCGAAACCAACGGTGTTGGATGGAAACGAACGGGCGCGATAATTCATGGACCCGCGTCACCACCCCCCCTAGTACCCGACCGACACTCGATAATAATGGGCCGCCGGCTCGAGGCTGCGCGTAACACCTTGAATTGTGCCGTCGCCGGCCAAAGGAGGCACTGAGTTGCTCCAGATTGCCGCAACCAGGTTGGTGGATTCTTGCAGTTGATAAGTATAGTTGGAACGGGTGCCGAAGCTGAGTTGCACATTGGTTCCCCGGGCATTGATTTGCAGTGACGGCAGCACGGGCGGCCCGGTCATCATCCATTGCCAGACCGGTTGATAAACCGGCGTGCCGTTCGGCAGCAACGGCGTGTAATTGTCAGTGACCGTCGCGCCATGATATGCCTGGCCGGTTTGATTGTTTTGCGTGGGCAGGTCGGTCGTCAGCATGTGTGAGCCTTGGAATGGCACCGCGTTGCTTTCGACCAACAGCGGCTGCCCAAACTGGCTCATGCCGTATTCATCCCAGGTCGGTATTTCCCAGGTGTAAAGCACCAGCGGATCCTGCACATGAATGAAACCGAAATACAATTCGTTCGACGTCACGCCCGGCGTGGAAATCCAGTCCGCGGGACGGTTGCCCGGAAACCACCAGTCGGTGTCGGCAAACATCAGCGAACGCACGACGGGATGCAGCTTGGCAATCAGGCCGGCGTGGCCCGCGCCCTGCGAATGGCCGGCAATGACGATTTGCGTCCACACAATGTTCGTCTGCGCGTCGAGGTACTGGCCCCAGTTTTCGGCGGGATATTTCCCGCCCAGATATTGAATGATTTTGGTCAACCGGTTTTCAATCGAATCTGTGACGCTGACGCTGAAGGCAGGATCGGCGTTGGTGCCGCCCTGGATGATGTCGAGCCGGATTTGCTCGAAGCAGGTGGAGTTGCTTTCTTCATCGCAAAGCGAATTGACGGTCACGCCGTTGGCATACATCAGGCCGATGGAGTGAAAACCGAGGCTGGCGGCGGTTACTATAATGTTTGTGTAACCGGCCGGCGCGCCTCCCGTGCCGGGCAGAAAGAGAAACAATTGATTGCGCGGCGGCAAGTTCGTATTGATGCAGACGACGTGGGCGTTGTTGAAATTGGTGATGTCTGGATCGGTCTGGCTGGGAAGAATGTAGCGGAACGTTTGCGGACGAACGGATCCCGGCCATAGCAGGAAGAAGATGCCAAGGCGGGCTATCCATCGCCGAAACCAAAATTGGCAGCCACACGCCATCACTCCTATATGACGGGGCTGCGGGCCGCCTTGTTACACGGCTTTACGTCACGTGACAATGTCAGGACCCGCCGCTTCGAATCCACTTGATCATCTCGATGATCCGGGGCGGCTGGCCGGTGCGCAGAATGCCGATGCGAAACACCTTGCCGGCCATCCATAACGCAAGCGCGGCGCTGACCAACAGCAAGATCAGCGTACCCACCATGTCAATCCACGGCGGGTCCGCCATTGTGCGGTTCATCATGGTGAACGGCGTGAACAGCGGGATCCACGAAAGCACCCGCGCCAGCGTGCCGTTCGGGTCCTTGGGAATATAGGTCATCGTCATCAGCGGCACCATCATGATCAATGTGAGCGTGCTCATGTAACTCTGCGCCTCCTTGAGGGTGTTGCAGACGCTGCCGATGGACAGGATGAGCGCGCCATACATCAAATAGCCCAGCAGGAAATACAGCGAGAACAACGGCAGCAGATGGGACGTCTTCAAAATCGGCAGAATCTGCCCGGCGATTTCCGAGGCGCCCCCGGCCTTCGCGCTCAATACGAAAAACAGCGAGAGCGCCCACGCGCCAATCATCGTCAGGCCCACCCCCCGCGATGCCGAACAGTTTTCCCATCATCAATTCGCCCGGCGTGACCGACGACAGCAGCACTTCAATGATGCGGTTCGATTTTTCTTCGATGGTGTTGCTCAGGAGCATTTGCGAGATGCCGAACAATGCCACCCACAATAAATAAACAAAGGCGCTGGGCAGCCATTGCTGAACCACGTCGCCCGAATTGACGGTTTCCTTCCCCGCCTCCTTCTTCGGATTCAAGCTGATCAGGGGCGCGTAGGTTCGCTCGACGTCGTGAAACGCCGCCGCGTCCATGCCGCGGGCGAGAAATTCCTTCCGCCGCACTTCATTATTTACCGCCTGCGACACCTGGTCGCGGAGGTCCGAGTCCGTGACATTGGCCGACCAATACTCAATGCCGTTCGTCCCCGCGCTTCCCGCCGCTGAATTCGTGTGCGGACGCACGATACGCTGTTCGATGTTCGACGGGATGAGAATCGCCGCCGTCAGCGATTGCGCCCGGCCTTCGAAGTCCAGCTTCTTCTCGCCGCGCAAATAGGGCCGCAAATCGCGCGCCAGCGCCGGCAGATCCGCATCCGCCTTGAGTTCGGCCGGCAGCGGCACAGGTTGATACATGCGGGTGGGCGCGGCGAACGGCGGCGCATTGCTTTTGAGGCGCGGCTGCAATTCCTTGAGAAAATAATCCTGTCCGCCCAGCGCGGTGAATTTGTCCAGCGACTGCGGGTCGCCCGCATTGAATTGCGCGAGAGAGTTCGGGCCGTTGGTTGCGGGCGTGGAATTTTTCCGGGCGTATTCATTGAGCGCGTCCAGCACCTTTCGCTGGTAATATTTTTCCATGCCGGAATCCACGACCGGGGCGAGGCTGCCCGACTGGTCCACCAGCACATAATACCGGACTGGCGTGGCCTTTTGTGCCAGCCAGACCGGCACCGACATCATGAGAAACAGAATCAGCGGAAACATGAAGACGCCCACCCAGAATCCCCTCGTCTTGATGGTTTCAAGATATTCCCGCCTGGCCACGAGTCCCGCGTATTTCATCGGAAACTTGCCTCCTTCGCCTCCGGCCCCACCAGCCGCATGAATACCTCATGCAACGTCGGTTCCGATTGGTTAAAACTTTGCAGCCGGATGCCCCGGGCAAAACAAAATTGCAGGATGGATTGCGGGTCCGCGCTTTCGTGCAGTTCCAGTTCCCATCGACGCGACGGCTTCGCCTGAACGGCATCGATCGCTCCAGGAATGGCGCGCACGGTTTGCACCTCCTTCAATTCCCGCAACGGTTCGACATTGTCCGTCGTTTCAATCTGCACGCGCGGCGGGATGATTTTTTTCGCCGCGGCAACGGTGCCGTCGAAAATCTTCCGCCCCTGGTAATCAACAAAATCCGTTCGCACAGGCGTTCGGCGTGTTGCATCACGTGCGTGGAGAAGAGCACCGTCCGTTTGCGCGCGGCCATGTCGCGAATGATGTCCTCCATCACCTGCTGGTTCACGGGATCCAACCCGGAGAACGGTTCGTCGAGGATTATAAATTCCGGATCATGCGCAATGGAGGCCAGCATCTGCACCTTTTGCCCCATGCCCTTGGACAGCGCATCCGTCGGCTTCAACGCGAAATCCTTCAGCCCGTACCGCTCCAGCAATTCGAACGCGCGCTGCTTTGCCGCGCTGCGGCTCATGCCCTTCAAAGTCGCGAAGTAGGCCACCACGGACCAAGTTTTCATTTTTTTATACAGTCCCTTTTCCTCGGGCAGATAACCGATGCGCTGCCGCACCTCAAGCGCGGAAGCATGGCCCAGCACACTGATGCTCCCGCCGCTGGGCTTGATGATGTCGAGAATCATCCGGATGGTGGTGGTCTTGCCCGCGCCGTTCGGGCCAAGAAATCCGCAAATGGTACCGGCCGGCAGGGTGAACGAGACATCGTCCACCGCCTTGAATTCACCAAAAAACTTGGTGACGCCCCGCAATTCAAGCGGCGGAGTTTCCTTTGTCGTGTCGCTGCTCATCGCGGCACTTTAAAAAATTGAGATTCCTCCAACGTCCGGTTTGATTCCCATGGCGGCGACCTTACCTGAATGCCCCGAGTCCTTGCCATTACAAAAATCGCCGTCAATTGGAACTACGCGTTGAGTTTGTCCGCAATCTTCAAACCGCCGGCCAAAAACCACGATGGTCCGGTTTTATCTGACGGATGTCTCGCCACAAAAAAAAGACTTGAACCCGTTCACTTTGTGATACAAAGTAGGTCATGCGAACAGCCTGCTCAACGGACAATGGAACATCCAAGGGCGGGTCCGCTGGACTTCTGCACAAGGTGGTCCGGTTCGCAGTGCTCGCTGGCGCGCTGGGCTCGCTTGGTTTGACGCTTTGCGCCGGGCGGCATGGTAATTCCCTCCGGTTGCTCTCGCTATTTATTGTCTGGGTGCCCTCCCCGTTTTTGATCCTCGCCTGGGCGAATTTGCTTTCGAAGGATTGGTCGCGCCCGGCTCAATCAATTCTTTACGGCGTGACCCTGGTTCTGGTGGTCGGTTCCCTCGCCATCTACGGCAATGCGCTTTCGATGCCTGCGGACTCGAAAGTCGCCGCTCCGTTCCTCGTCGTTCCACTGGCGTCGTGGTTGCTGGCCATCCTGGCAATCATTGCGAGCAAGTTAATTTCTGGCGGATGGCCGCGTTTCAGGCTGGTCAGATGGCTGATTAAGGGTGCTGCCATTGTCGGCATGTTCGGCGTCCTAGGAATCGCCATCTTGCTGGGGTCGCTATGGCTGGATCATAACCAGGACACAACCTTGCCCGCGCCAACCGGCCCGTTCGCAGTCGGCCGCACAACGTATGTTTGGAGCGACGCCACTCACATAGATCCCATGGCGCCGCAGCCAGGGACCAAGAAAGAGCTTTTTGCCTGGATTTGGTATCCCGCGGCGCCCTCTAAACCGACCCAGACTGCCGACGACTACCTGCCGGCACGATGGCGCACGGCCCTTGACCAACAGCGTGGCGGGCTGATTTCAAAGTTCTTGACGCGAGACTTGTCGCGGGTCCGCGCACACAGCCTCCGCGACGCGGAGGTCTCGCCACGGCAGCGCGCGTATCCTGTGGTGCTCATGAGAGCAGGACTTGCGGCCCTGACCGCGGACTATTCGTCCCTGGCCGAGGACCTTGCGAGCCACGGTTACGTGGTCGTGGGTTTTGATGCGCCCTATCGAAGCTTCATAACGGTGTTCCCCGACGGCCGGGTGATCGCGAGGGCGCCGCAGAACAACGCCGACCTTCTGAGCGGGCCGCAGGTCGAACAACTCACCACCAAGCTCGCCCGGGCATGGACCTCGGACATGAGCTTTGCGCTCGACCAACTCGAACGGATGAACGCCTCGGACCCATCGGGCAGGTTTCCAGGAAGACTCGACATGCAGCGAATTGGCGTCTTCGGTCACTCGCTCGGCGGCGCCACGGCCCTGCAATTCTGCCATGACGATTCCCGGTGCAAGGCCGGTATTGACGTGGACGGGCTACCCCTCGGCAACGTCATCGCCGATGGCATCTCTCAGCCGTTCATGTTTATTATGAGCGACCACAGCAAGGAGCCCGAGGCGGAGACCCGGCCCGTCGAGGCGAACATCCGCTCCATTTACGGCCGCCTGCCGGTTGATCGCAGGTGGCAAATCAAGATTCGCGGCGCGAACCACTACATGTTCAGCGACGGCGCGATGTTGAGAGCTCCGCTGGTAACGCGCGCGATGCGCAGCCTCGGCATCCTGCCCCTTGATGGCCGCCGCCAGATTGCCCTGACGGCGCATTACGTCAGCACGTTCTTTGACGTGTACCTGAATGGCGCATCGGTTGGGAAGCTCCGTAACCAGCCGGACAATCCGGAGATCGAATACATTCAATGACAGTGGGCCGGGATTGACACCGTTGTTCCGGCACGCCCAGTGCTTTGTAGCAGACGGGCAGCAGAAATTTTATGAGTGCCATTCCAAAGAAGCAGGTCTTGTTACTCAAGCCGGAGCATCAGGAAACTCTGGCCGCCATAGAAATACAGCATGCGCGGCGGAGGGAGGCGCACTTGGAGCGGGCGCGTCGTTACCCCGGCCAGATGTGGGTGCCTCCGCTGGTCCTGGCCGTCTTGTGTCTCGCGCCGGTCTTCATGTTCCAACGCTGGTTCCCCTCCTGCATCATTCTCCTCGTTGTGAGCCTCTGGCTTCTTATCCAGTTTCACGCGACGGGCATAAACCGGCGGCTGGATGCGCTGATGGAATTGATGGAGTCGAGGAAGGAAAAGAAGGGCGACGAACTTTGATGGTCTTCACGTTTCCGGGGTGGTCCAACCATCATCCTTGTTTGCCTTAATGCAGGAGACAATTCGTGTCCATTAACAGGACACAACTATTGCGTCAAAAACCGCCGTTAAATTGGGTCTTTCTGAAATCCTGAAGGGATCGAGAAACCCGCCTTGCAGAATTATCCGCGGTTGGAAATCCAGATCCGGCCACCAAGCCGCGCCCGGTTCCAACGCCGGGGACATACGGGAAGGGACTGCTCGGCTCTAAAATCCTCATGCCATTTGCGGATTGGCTCACTGGCCGCATGGATGGCGCTGCTCGACATATTCCGCGAGGCCATTGCCGCTGCGGCTGCATCCACTGCCGCCGTGGCCGCGTCTGCCGCCAGGGTGGCTGCTCTCATGGCCGCGATGGCCGCGTTCATGGCTTCAACATCTCGATTCATGCCTTTGAGAATCAGCATACGAGATGCCAGAAACCGCCATGGCCATGTCCCAGCCAGTCTCTGAACGGCCTTTACAAGCCTTTCTTTCATAATCCGTTATGAATGCCCCGCCCAGACCATCACCAATTATTCACAAGTTATTCACAATTCTTCAAAATCTGTCAACGGCCTTTCTCAAATAAAAAATCCCCTTCCGCAACGGACGAAACCTCACTTTTCCTCCGCCACAAATGTCGCCACCAACGGCCGATGGTCCGACGCCAGGCCCCAGTCTGGTCGCGACAAAATATAGGTCCCCGCCGCGTCCCATTCGCGCGCCATCCCCCGGCTCAAGAAAATGTAATCCATCCGCGTGTAAACATCCTGCTTCGCGTAAAATTCCGTCCAGGTGACGCTGCGCGATGCCCGGGCGCCGTCCCCTGCCCCGTCCTGTTGCCCGTCGCGTTCCGCGGGGCGCGTGTCATATACCGCCTCGTTGCCGCGCCCAAGAATCGTTTTGATCGTTCGCGAATCATGCGTGTCATTGAAATCTCCCAGCACAATAAGATTTGAATTTGGATTGGGACGAAGCAGCGCGTCAATTTTTTCACGCAACACCTTTGCCTCCTCGAGGCGCAGATCGGCCTCGTCCACCTGCGGAATCGGCACCTTCGATTTCAAATGCACCGCAATCAACGCAAAGGAATAATGTTCATTCACCTTGATGCCCACCTCCAGAAACCCGCGGCTCACCTGCCAGCGCCGGCCGTTCAACAGGAAAAAATCATTCGTTTGCGGACGCCGCGCGACAATCGGAAACCGGCTCAGGAGGGCAACATTGATGTTCGTGTCCGCGCCGCTGACCAGCTCCGAATAGGGCAGATCCAGGCCGTCTGTCTTCAGGGAACCCTGCAATTCCAGCAATGCATTGGTGCCGCCCATTTCCTCCAACGCAATCACGTCCGGCTTCAGGGCGATGACGCTCTCGCGGACCTTCGCCTTCGCCGCCTCGGATTTTGCCGGACGCGAGCCGTTCGAGACCTCCAGATAATTTTCCACGTTATAGGTGGCAACGCGAAACGTGTCCGCCGCTTGAACGTGAGCCGTGAAACAAAAGAGGAGCCCCGCCGTCAGGAATCGAAGCCGTTGGAAAACCATCCGTGGGTGATAATATCCCCGGCAGCCCAAGTCAAAGAGAACCTGCCCGTGATTCGCCGGAGGAACGATCCGGGCCCGGAATGACTTAAGCCGGCAGCGATGCAACCATGATTTGAGGATAACATGTTGTCGCAGAATTGATTAGCGAAAATTGAACAGGGAGAATCTTGGCCCGATTTGTGCGTAAAATTTGAATGGACGAATTTGTCGCACGAAAGTAGAAAGCCATGAAAATCACCAAAAAATTTAACCTCGCTTCACATTTCATGCTGGCCACCCTGCTGGCCGTCGTGGCCGGCTGCAAGACCAGCAATTATGAGACCGGCAATGCCACCGCCGGAGTGCTCAAGGTATCGGCTGGCAGGCTCGAGACGGCCAAGGGCCGGGTGGATTCCACGCTCGATGCGCTGAATGATCTCGTCAACAATCCCAACAATCTGCCGGCCCAGTACAAAAAGTACTCGGACGCGGTCGCGGGCCTGCAATCGTCCGCCAAGGACGTGGCCGCCGAGATCACGGACATGCGCTCCAAGAGCACCGCCTACTTCCAGGCCTGGGACCAACAGGCGGCCCAGATCAAGAACGCGGACATCAAAACCCACAGCCTGGCACGCAAGAAAGAGGTGCTGGACCGGTTCACCAAGGTCAAGCTGAGCTACACGCAAGTCAGCGACGCCTACCATCCCTTCATGTCAGACTTGCAGGACATTCAAATCGCGCTCGGCACCGACCTCACCGCGGACGGCATTGCCGACATCAAGGGGGCCGCGCAAAAAGCCAACCAGGACGCAATCCCCCTCAAAAAAGCCGGGGATGACATGTCAGAGAATCTAAAGGACCTGGGCACGGCCATGTACTCCGCCATGCCGGCCCCCGCTGCGACTACGACCACGGCCACGGCAGAAAAATAATCCGACCGGTCAAACCGGAGAGGAACAGTTGGGAAACCGTCCGTGGGTGATTGACCCGTCTTCCAGG
>DATMLG010000347.1:0-15777 GCA_035570675.1 Verrucomicrobiia bacterium
TCCAGCGCGATCCCCACCGCCACCGCCTCACCGTGCCGCAGCTTGTATTCCGAGAGCTGCTCCAGCTTGTGCGCTGCCCAATGCCCGAAATCCAGCGGCCGCGCCGACCCCGTCTCGAACGGGTCCCCGCCGGTCGCGATATGCTCCACGTGCAACCGCGCCGACCGCTCGATCAACCGCTCCATCGCCGCCGCCTCGAACGCCGCCAGCTTCGCCGCGTCCGTCTCCAGGCTCTCGAAAAATTCCCGGTCCCGGATCAGCGCCACCTTCACCGCCTCCACGTAACCCGCGCGCTTGTCCCGGTCCGTCAACGATTCCAGCATCTCAAAATCATTCACCACCGCAAACGGCGGCGCAAAAGTCCCCACGAAATTCTTTTTGCCGAACGCATTGATCCCGTTCTTCACCCCCACGCCCGAATCCGCCTGGCTCAACGTCGTCGTCGGCAGCCGCACATGCCGCACGCCGCGATGCGCCGTCGCCGCCGCCAATCCCGCCATGTCCAGCAGCGCCCCGCCGCCCAATGCAATCACGCACGAATGCCGGTCAATGTGATACCGCTCGATGTGCGACTGGATTTCCGAGACGTGCATCAGCGAATTCTTCGTGCGCTCGCCACCCTCGATCACCAGCGGCGCGCAAACCAGCTTGAGCCGCGGCGACGCCGTCGCGAACCACGCCTCAATTTGCGCGCTGAGGCCCGGCCGCGCCTGCGCCAGCGCCTCGTCCACCACCATCAGCACGCGATGGTCGCGGTCCAATTCGCCGTTCAGCAAAATTTCCTGGAGCAGCGGATTCGCCTGGCCGAAGACATTGCGCGTAAAATACACGCGAAGCCGGAAACCCACCTCTATGCTGCGCTCAATCGAGAACATCGCCTTTCAGCCTCCCAGATTCGCGCTCCCAAATCGAGCCTTTTCTGGCGGGATCGGAGCAGGGAAAGCAGCGTCACTTTGCGACGGCAAATTGACCGCGAGACCGGAGGATCCGGTCGTCTCAGCAACCAACGGCGCTCTTGCGGCGCAGCAGCGACACTCCGCAAACTCCCAATACGCTCAAGCCCGCAAACCATGTTCCCGGCTCGGGAACAGCGGCGAAATCATAATCAATTTCCACGGAGCCGTAGGAGTTTGCGTTCCATCCAAAAAATAATTCGTTGCCAAGATAACTGCCGCTCGAAGTGGCCGTGCCCGTGACCACGGAAACATCAAAAGTTCCCGCGCCACCAGTATAGGACGAGAAATCGGCGGGCAGAACATGCGTCGAGGCGGACAACGTCTGCGTGGAACTGCCGGCAATGGTGTTCGCCCCGGTGGTCACTCCCGCAAATGGCCCGGCCGCCAGCGACGCCGTTGAAGTTGAGAGTCCGTTGAGGGCGTTGACCGTCTCCATGCCACCGGACACCGAGGCCGCGGTGTAGCCATTGCCACCACCGTTGGGATCAAAAACCACGGACTGAACCGTATCCACGCTGCTCAGCGTAAGAATGATATCGGTCAGCGTACCCAGCGACGGGTCAAACTTGTTGAATGACAGATTAACCGTGTCGCCACCGGCCACGGGCGAGGAGGCCGACCCGTAGTCGATGACTTGAGATTCCATCGCTGCTTGCGCGGAACGCGCGCCGGTTGCCAAAACTGTTCCGATGACCAAAGCCCCCGATATCAGATTCCAAGATTTCATTTTTTTTATCAAGTTCTGCCCATTAACCGTCACCCGCCATTTCGAGAACCAATTGCATCACGCAACACAGTCTCCCGCTCGATTGGGTACAGACGATCGGCAAAAAAACCTCCGACCACGGCCACGAGCTTACACCCGATCCTCATCGAAACAATACAGCCACAAGACTCCCGCAGCCTGTTTGGAGACATTCAAAGCCCTCCATCAAACCGAAATTCAAAAATCGCAAGACATTCAACACGAGCATTTTAAAATCGCCATTTTGGGGCCGCGTGTTCTGCCGTTTGTTACCCTGGCGGTCGAAACGCAATTGTTGTTCATTTGTAACCCGAATGCTTCCGGCCGAACGGGCGCGCCCCATCTGTCCCCTTGCCCCGCGCCTCATCCTTTGGCATGTTCACCCTCGAACCATGCAAGCCTCACCGCAGAAAAAATCATGAAGCTCCACCGCCAAATATTTCCCATGCTCCTCGCCTTGCTCCTCGGTCTGCCCGCCGTTACCGCGCCTGCCGCGCAACTCCGCCGCGTCCAGGTCACCACCACCAATGGCGTGCTCGAAGGCGTCGTCAGCGCCGATGGCCTCGTCCGCAGCTTCAAGGGCATTCCTTACGCCGCCCCGCCCGTCGGCCCGTTGCGTTGGAAACCGCCCCAGCCCGCCCCCGCGTGGACCGGTGTGCGCAAGGCCATCAAATACGGCCCCCGCGCCATGCAGGGCCGCATTTACAGTGACATGGTTTTTCACGACAAGGGGCCCAGCGAAGATTGCCTCTATCTCAACATTTGGATGCCGGAAAATCCGCCCGCGAACAAGCTGCCCGTGATGGTCTGGATCCACGGCGGCGGTTACGTCGCCGGCGCCTCCTCCGAACCGCGCCAGGACGGCGGCAACCTCTCGAAACTCGGCGTCATGGTCGTCAGCTTCAACTATCGCATGGGCATCTTCGGCTTCTTTGCGCATCCCGAACTCGCCGCCGAGTCCCCGCAGAATGCCACCGGCAACTACGGCCTCCTCGATCAAGTCGCCGCCCTCCAATGGGTCCACGACAACATCGCCGCCTTCGGTGGCGACCCGGAGAACGTCACCATCTTTGGCGAATCCGCCGGCTCCTACTCCGTCAGCGCGCTCATGGCCTCGCCCCTTTCGCATGGTCTCTTCCACCGCGCCATCGGCGAAAGCGGCGCATTGTTCAGCAAAACCCATCCGACCATTTCCCGCGACGAAGCCGAAACCAATTGCCTCAAGTTCGCCGAATCAAACTTCGCGACCGGCTCGCTGGAAAAATTGCGCGCCGTCTCCGCCAAGAAATTGCTCCGCGCCGCCCTCAAGCTGCCGCATGAATATTTCAAGCCGGACATTGACGGCTATTTCATGCCCGAAGATTGCGCCACCATCTATGCCGCCGGCCGACAGAGCCATGTCTCCCTTCTCGCCGGCTGGAACCGCGACGAGGGCTGGGCCGGCGACTTCTACAAAAGCCAGCCCGCGCCCCTCGATACCAACGGCGTTCCCATCCACCAAAAGGACCCAGTCTTCACCAATGGCGCGCCGACCCTCGCCGATTACGTCGCCTGCGCCCGGAACCGTTTCGGCGCCAACGCCGATGAATTTCTAAAACTCTATCCCGCCACCACCGATGCCGAGGCCAAACGCGCCGCCGCCGATTATGCCGGCGACCGCTTCATCGCCTATGGCACCTGGAAGTGGATTGACCTGCATCTTCAGACCGGCGGCGATTCCCCCATCTACCGTTACCATTTCGAGCAACCCCTCCCGCTCGCCAAGGACGCCAAGCCCGGCGCCCAGCCCACCACGCCCCATGCCTCGGACATCGAATTCATCTTCCAAATGCTTCCCTCGCGCAAACTGCCCTGGGGGCCTGACGACTTCAAAGTCTCCGACATGATGGCCGCGTATTGGTCCAACTTCGCCAAGAACGGCGACCCCAACGGCCCCGGCCTGCCGAACTGGCCGCAATACAAGCGCGACGATTACCAGGTCATGCACCTCAAGACCGATGCCGCCGCCGCGCCCGACTCCATCCGCGCCCGTTACGAATTCCTCGACCAACTCCCCATTCCCTGGTGACAGGACATCGCCAACAAATTAAAATAATCCCCCATGACAAAGGGCACAAAGAATCCAAAGGTTGACGCCTTTTTGGGCGAAGCCACGCAGTGGCAGAAGGAAATGCAGGCGTTGCGGACAATCATCCTTGGTTGCGGGCTGACCGAGGAATTGAAGTGGAGCAAACCTTGCTACACGTTTCAGAAAAGCAACGTCACCATAATAATTCCCTTGAAAGAAACCTGCGCGCTCATGTTTTGCAAGGGTGTCTTGCTGAAGGATGCCCGGCGAATTCTGACCAGGCCCGGGGAGAACACGCAGGCGGGGCGCTGGATCAAGTTCACCTCCGCCCGGGAAATAGCCGGGATCAAAACCGTCTTGAAAGCCTATGTTCTTGAAGCCATTGCAGCGGAAAAAGCCGGTCTCAAGGTAAAATATAAAAAGCCCGCGGAATTCGCCGTTCCTGATGAACTTCAAAATAAATTGGACGAAATCCCCGCCCTGAAAACTGCTTTTGCGGCGCTGACACCCGGACGCCAGCGGGCCTACCTCTATTATTTTTCCGCGGCCAAACAATCCCAAACCCGGACATCAAGGGTTGAAAAATGCATGCCGCAAATTCTCAAGGGAAAGGGACTAAATGATTAGCGGTGCCGCCGCCTTCATGTGTGATTAAACCCGCAACCACCGCATGGAAAAAACTCCGCCACCCTGGTTTTTCTTCGTGCTCTTCCCGCTCTATTTCGTCGGCCTCTGGTGTGCCATCTGTTGCTGCTCTCAGTGGTGGGAGGCTGGCGCCGGCTCGCGCAACATTTCCCCGCGCGCACCCAGCCGTCCGGCAATCGTTACACCATGCTCCGCGTGAAAGTCGGATGGGTGTCATATAAAAATTGCCTGACCGTCTGGAACTCGCCCGCCGGGCTTTTCATTTCCGTCTGGGCGCTCTTTCGCCTCGGCCACCCGCCGCTCTTCATTCCGCGCGCCGAGATTCACAACCCCACCGCTCGTCGCTTTCTCTGGATGGAAACCGTGACCTTCGACATCGGCTCGCCGCGCATCACCACCATGCAACTGCCTAAAAAGGTGTTCGACGATTTAGGCGTCGCCACCCTCCAGACGTAACAAAGCTGCCAAAAATCCCTGGCCTCAATCGAATCGCTTGGGAAACGCCAGCATGGAAACCGCCTGGCGGTCAACAATCTGTCCGCGAGCATAATTGCGGACACCCTCTCCTGGGGGAGAGGGACGGGGTGAGGGCGAGCTTCCATCTTCCCGACTCAATTTTGCATTTTTAATTTTGCATTTTTAATTTTTCCTGCATCCTTCCTCATCAAAATATGGCCACCGTTCCGAAAGATTTCACCGACGCCCTCAAACAAAACGGCCTCCATGAATTCTTCATGGACTGCACCGCTTCCCACCAGCGCGAATATTTGAAATGGATTTCCGAGGCCAAACGCCCCGAAACCCGGATCGCCAGAATCGCGAAGGCCATGAAAACGATTGCCGCCAAGCGCGACGAAGAAATCGCAAAACAGAAAAAACGCCTCTGAAACACACGGTAGTTCTGACGAGTTTGGAGCATAGCGGAAATTGTCGGTTTGTTGCCTTGATTTTCTGGTGACTGTGGTTCAGATTTGGAACCTTAGGCCACGAATGGCATGAAGCTTTTCCCCGATAATAAATCAGGATTCAAGAGAGCCGGGATATTTGCTCTTGTAGCCCTGTTTATGACACTTTTGAGTTTCGGTATTGTGAGTCTGGAATATACCGTCCTAAATTTTGGTGACAGTGACCTACCGCCATACCGGCCAGACACGCCTTTTGAAAGGGCTGTTGATATTGTGTGGTTTGCAGTCACGATTAGTGCTGGACTGCTCTGGATCTTTGTTATCATTTATGTCATTGCGCTTATATTTAGAGCTTTTAAGCGACGTGTTGTCTAACAATTCGCCGGAGCGAATCTGATTTCAAATCTTACCGCTGCTCCCGGCCAGCTTCATCCCTTTGTGCCTCTGCGTCTCCGCGTCTTTGCGCCTTTGCGTTAATGTTCGCGGTTGAATCCTTTCCGGGCGTGGTTTAATGTCCGAATGGATGGTTCGTTGAACGAACTGTCAGGGCTTTCCGATGCACACACTTAAAAAACTACGCTATCGAGTTTTTCTTGCGAGTCTTGCCATCGGCAGCTTGTCTCTTGGGTTATGCGTTTTCGACTATTGTGTTTTCTTTCTGCCTGCCTGGACGCCTGATGCGGCAGACAGACTGTTTGGTTTCACTTCATGGTTTAATTACCTGTCAGGCCACGGATTATTGTTTGTTGCTTCTTCGATTTTTGGACTATGGCTGGCTTGCCTGATGTGGTTGTTGCCGGGCCGGCTTTCAGACTGTAGAAATTTATGAAGCCTGACAATTTGCCGGACTAACGCGATTCCAAACCTTACCGCTTCCCGCAAGCTTCACCCTTTTGCGCCTCCGCGTCTCTGCGCCTCCGCGTTAAAATTGGACTGAAAACACGCGGTTGACATCACCGCCCACCCCGTTGACACCGCCCCCGTCCGCGTTATAATAGTCCGCTTTTATGAATCGCAATCCGCATGTGGCCGTGGTGGGCGCGACCGGCGCCGTGGGCGTCGAAATGATCAAGACGCTCGAGAAAC
Organism: Verrucomicrobiia bacterium; assembly: GCA_035570675.1. Taxonomy (GTDB): domain Bacteria; phylum Verrucomicrobiota; class Verrucomicrobiia; order Limisphaerales; family Pedosphaeraceae; genus DATMLG01. Next base: position 6,406 of record DATMLG010000347.1, read on the forward strand.
GCAATTTCCCCGTGGGCAAACTCACCCTGCTCGCCTCCGCCCGGTCCGCCGGCAAGAAACTGAAATTCCGCGGCCAGGAAATCGCCGTCCAGGAATTGACGAAGGACTCCTTCGCCGGCGTTGACATCGCCCTTTTCAGCGCCGGCGGCGGCATCTCCAAGGAATTCGCGCCCATTGCCGCCAAGGCCGGTTGCGTCGTCGTGGACAACTCCAGCGCCTTCCGCATGGACGACTCCGTCCCGCTTGTCATTCCCGAAATCAACCCCGGCGACGTCAAAAACCACCGCGGCATCATCGCCAACCCCAATTGCACCACCGCCATCACCCTGATGGCGCTTTATCCGTTGCACCAGGCGTTCGGTGTCCGCCGCGTGTTCGCCTCCAGTTACCAGGCCGTGTCCGGCACCGGCGCGAAGGGCATCGAGGAACTTGAACGCCAGGTCGGCCAGGTCGTCGCAGGCAAGCCCGTGACGAAGGAAGTTTATCCGCACCAGATCGCCTTCAACGTCCTGCCGCAGGTCGATTCCTTCCTGCCCAGCGGCTACACCAAGGAGGAAATGAAGATGCAAAACGAGGGCCGCAAAATCATGCATCACGACACCTTCCGCGCCAGCGTCACCTGCGTGCGCGTGCCGGTTTATCGCGCGCATTCCGTCGCTGTCAGCGCCGAGTTCGACAAACCCGTCACCGTCGAATCCGCCCGCGCCATTCTCGCCCGCGCGCCCGGCCTCGATGTCGTGGACGAGCCCGAGAAAAAGGAATATCCGCTCCCGCTCTACGTCGCCGAAAGATACAACTGCCAGGTCGGCCGCGTCCGTTTGGATTGCGCCATGGAAAACGGCCTCTGCTTCTGGGTCGCCGGCGATCAGCTCCTGAAAGGCGCCGCCCTCAACGCCGTCCAAATCGCCGAAGAACTGTTGAAGTAACGCGTTCCGTGGAGCGCGGAGCATTGCTCCGCGTTTGCGAAATGAAACCTTCCACCGGGCGTGCGGGTTTTGTCTGCGCAAAGTCGCAATCCGAAATCCACAATCGCAAATCCTTCAAATTCTTCAATTGCCTCCCCGCTCCCGCTCGGCTACAAACAATCCGACCCTGTCGTTAAACCGCCGTTAACCGTTAACACGAAACGAAAGGAATTATGGGCCTCATTGCCTCGGGTTTGATTCTCATCGGCTGGTTGGTTGGCCTGGTGGGCGGCATCATGCTGCTGGTGGCCGCGTTCAAGGTAAACATCTGGTGGGGGCTGGGCTGCATCTTTCTTCCCTTTGTCGCCCTCGTTTTCCTCTTCATGCACTGGCCGGTGGCAAAAAATCCCTTCTTCATCGAGCTGGCCGGAATTGTGCTGGTCATCATTGGCATCATGCTCGGCGGCTCAACCGGCCTCCATCATCAGTAAGCCGGCGCCCAAGAACGGAGTTTTGGATACGGAGCGCGGAGCATTGCTCCGATTGTTCTGCGGTGATTGCAACAACTATTCTCCGCATAATATGCGGTGAATAATGCGCTTATTCACCGCAAGACCCCTCGTTTTAGCGACGCAACTAATTATCCATTAGATAATTGTGTAAATTTCAAAGATCGTGATACCACTCCTCCTGCCCGAGCGTTCGTGGACACCCGGTCAACTTTACTTCCTCTCCAACCCCACCAAACATCTCGCCCCGAACATCCCCGGCCAGCGCGATAAAAACTCATCGCACCGTTCCACCGCCTTCAAACATCCCGCCGGATAAAACGCCGGCTTGCTGTACCCGCCCGAAAACAAATAGCTGAAGCTGCTGAATGCCCGCGCGTGAAACACCGTCCAACCCGCCGGCCAGTCCGCAATTTCCCGCCGGAAAAACAGCCGCGTCGCGTTGCCCTGCGCCGCGTAATAATCCCGCGGCCGCGGCAATGCTTCAGCCAGGTTCACCGGCTCCCGCCATGCCACCGGCTCGTGATGCAGCAATCCATACACCGGGTAGCTCATCACGCTCATGTACGGCTCGAACAATATCAACCGCCCCCCCGGCGACAGCACCCGCCGCGCCTCCCGCAGAAAGGCATTCGGCGCGCGCAAATGATGAAACACGTCGAACAAAACCAGGTGCGACAGCGCGCCGTCCGTGAACGGCAATTCATACCCGTCGCACACCACGTCCAGCCACGGATTCGGAAACAGGTCCGTGCACAGCGCCCCCGGCACGTGCGCCTTGAGATTGCCGATGCCCGACCCGATCTCCACCACGCGCCCCGGCAGTTTTGCGTCAATCAACGTGACAATCCGCCGGTAGAATCCCGCGTAAATTTCCCGCAGCAGCGGCTTCCCCTCCCAATGACGCAGGTTTTTTTGAATCTCAACCTGGTGCTGTTCCGACGGCGTCATTTCAAAAATTTCATCCGCCGCGCGGCGAACATCACCATCCGCAGCAGCAGCCAGCCATGGCTCCAGCGCTGGATGTTCGTCTCGCCGTACGTCCGTGCGCGATACCGGATCGGCAAATCAATCATCCGCAGGTTCAGTTTCGCCGCGCCAAAGATCAAATCGAAATCCCCGAACGGATCGAACTCGCCGAAATATCCCCGGTTCCGCGCGATGGCCTCGTAGTCCGCGCGGAACAGCACCTTCGTCCCGCACAACGTGTCCTTGATGTTCTGCCCCAGCAGCCACGAAAACGTGATGCCGAACGCCTTGTTTGCGATCATGTTCAGGAACTGCATCGCCTCCTCCTCCATCGGATACACCAGCCGCACGCCGTTCACAAATTCCGCCGTGCCCGACCGCGCCGCCTCGTAAAATTTCGGCAACTCCTCCGGCGGCATCGTCAGGTCCGCGTCCAGGATGAACAGCAAATCGCCCGTCGCCGCCGCGAACGCCTCCCGCACCGCGCCGCCCTTGCCCTTGGATTTTTGCTTGAGGCATTTGATCCGCCGCCCCGGATTTTTCCCCGCCACGCGCTGGATTTCCTCCCAGGTGTTGTCCTTGGAATGGCCCTCGATGAAAATAATTTCCGTGCCCAGGCCCATTTCCGGCGTGCGTTCCACCGCCGCCGCGATGTTCCCCGCCTCGTTCCGCGCCGGAATCACCACCGAACATTTGAACTGCGGACGTGTCGCCGGTTGCGGCCTCGGCCGCGCCACCATCACCACCGTCACGCAAAAATGCGGCATCCACGGCGCCAGCCACCGGTTCAATAACGGCGCCACCACCGGCGTGCCCGCCGGCCACAATATGCGCGCGTCCGTCTTGATGACCTCCCAGCCCGCGAGCAGCAGCAGGTTCGCCATGTCGTCGCGCGACAGCCAGTTTTGCGGCGGCGTCGGCGCCTTCCGGCCCAGCGATTCCGCGCCGCCCAGCACCGGCCGCCAGAGATTGTTGAAAAAATTGACCACCAGCCGTGTCGTCGGCTTCGACACCGCCTGCAACCGCTCCAGCACCGCCTGCACGTCCGGCAAATCGTTCACCAGGTCCGAGAGAATGATGTAATCAAACTTGTCCGGCGACGTGAACGCGCCCGCATCCGCCACTTGAAATTCCAGGTCCGGATGCCGCTCGCGCGCCAGCTTGACCATCGCTTCGCTGAAATCCACCCCCATGCCCCGCGCCGGTTTGACCGCCGCCAGCAGGTCGCCCAGCCCGCAGCCCACTTCCAGCACCCGCATTCCCGGCGGCACCAGAAAAGTGAAGTAATTCTGCAAACAACGATGATAGTAACGCCCGGCTTCCTGCGGGCGAAATGCGGCGCGTTGTTCGTAAAACGCTCGGCGGTCAATCATTGCCTTACCCTGTTAAAGCAAAAATCTCCTTCTGGCGAGCGCGGAATTGATGAGGCCCGGCGCTGTGACTTCCCGGCCGGCCTTCAAGGAAATTGCAGCCGGAAATATCCCACCTGGACCTGCGGGCTGACCGTCACGCTTGATAAAGTGCCCGTGGTCTGCCGCGCGTTCGTGAGCGTCGTCCACGGAATCGTGTCACTCGTCGTGAATTGGAGCACGCAATTCGTCACGATGCAGTTCCACGACACCACCACCCCGTTCGTGCTGGCGGTGGCTTGCAGCACCGGCGGCGCGCCGAGATACGCCTGCACTTCCGTCGCGTTGGCCAGGCCCGAGGCGCTTCTGCCGGTGTTGACCTGCCCCAGACAACGAACTCCCAGCACCGTCATCATGCTGCCGGAAAACACGTAACTGACCCCGGAAGCGGCCGACGAATTGTAGCTGTAGGCGGGCGTCATCGTCCACTGCGGTCCGGCTTGAACCCAGGTCGAACCATCGTAAGTGATCTGGAGTTGAAAACCCGCGCTGAAACTGCCGTTGCCGCCCGAAACCGCGCCATTGATGAACACCACGCTGCTGATGGTCTGCGGCACCGCCCAGACGACCCCGGCGGCCTCGTAATCACCGGAAAAATCCGCCGAGCCATCGTAGCAACATGGCAGCAAGGGCACCGTGTCCACCACATCGCCGTCATTGATGCCCGGCGTTTCATACTGCGAAGTGTTCGCGGTGCTCGTCGGCAAATTGTACCAAACATAGCCAATGCCGTTCGGGGCCAAGTTGACGTTGCTGGCGATTGTGACGGCTGCCGCGCCGCTGAGTCCATTCTGGGTGGCAGTGATTGCAAACGGACCGCCCACGCTGTCGTCCGCAGTGAACCATCCGCTGCCGTTGATCGTGCCGCCGCCCCCCGCCGACCACGCCACCGGCGGCGGCGGCAAGACCGGCGTTCCGAGCGCATCCAGCACGCTGGCGGTGAACAACTGCTGGCCATGGGGAACTGTCGTCGCATTCGTCGGCGAGACCACGGTGGTGTTCGTCGTCATCACCATAATCTGCGCCGCCGGACCGGCCACGGTGATGGTGACGCCGGGAGAAACACCGGTGTTCCGCGCCGAATTCGTGGCGCTGGCGGTCACCACGTACGTTCCCGGCCCCACGTTGCTCCAGGTCACCCCGTATGGCACGTTGCTGCTTCCGCCCAAATCGTTCGTGCCGTTGAAAAACTCGACGTTGCTGATGCTTCCCGTGGTCGTCGAAGCCACCGCTTGGATCGGGATCGTCGCCGGCGCAGTGAAATACGCGCCGGCCGCCGGGTTGGTGATCTGGACGGACACCGCGATTTTGGCGGGATCAAAACCGGTCAGCGTAAACACGCAATTTGCCGGCACCGTGGCCGTGAAGCCGCCGCCACTGACCGCGTACGTGGCGTCGTGACTCAGGTTCGTGTTGGCGTCCGTGTGATACAGGTCAAAACTCGCCACCGCCGGCAGCGAGCTCAGCGTGATGGGCAGGCTCGTCTGATTTCCGGTGTTGTACCCGGTGAGCGTCACCCGGCCGCTGGGCGCATGATAAAATGCCAGCAGCGTGACCCCGGAACTGCCGTTAACGCCGATGCGCTGCGAGCCGGGCGGCACAAACGCGGAAATCTGCGCCATCGCGTAAAAATTCTTCCGCGCGGTGTACGTCTTCGGAACAGCGTTGATGTCGTCCACACCGAACAACCCGTAATAACTCCAGCCTGCCGCCTGGTCCCCGCTCGGCAGCGTCGGCAGCCCCAGCAGTTCGTAGTAGCTGTCGTAACCTTCCCATGCCAGCCCCGCCGATGCGCCGTTGGCCAGATGCGAGAGGAGGTATTCCTCGGTGGCCATGCCAAAAGTCCAGTTGTAATTGCCCGCCTGGTACAGGCCCGCGGCGCAATTGGGACACCAGCTGTTAAACTCCGTCATCCAAAATGAAGTGTTGCCGGGCGAATTGGCGCTCAGGAAACTAGCGACGCCGCTCGAGCCGGTTCCGCCGGATGAATAGCTGTGCAGGCCAAAGTGCGCCAGCTTGCTCATGATCAATGAGTCGTTGATCATGCCCTGCATCCACGATGTGCTCGTGTTGGCCAGGTCCGGTCCGACCAGCCGCACGTCGCTCAGCCCGTTGCTGTTGAGGTCTTGCGCCAGGTCATGCAGCATCGTGACATACTGCGAGGCGCTGGCCCCCACCCCGACCAGTTGGCTGGAATTGTCCGGCTCGTTGCCCGGGGCCACCAGATTGAATTGCAGATGCCGCGTATTCCGCGCATAGGTCACCAATGACGCAATCATCTGCGCCCATTGGGGTTCGTCACCGGAGGTAAGTGTCTTGCCGCCCATCCACTCCGCGCCCGGCCCCTGAAAATTAAACATCACCCCGTTGGTGATCCCCTTCTGGTTCAGGTAAGCCACCAGGTCCCACAACTTTTCAAACCGGGCCGAGCCATAAACCGAATTGTAGTAGGCCTGGCTCGCGTTGTTCGTCGTCACCCAGTCCGTGTTGTCAAACACCACCCGGAATATCGTGAACCCCTCGGCCACCATCGTGTCCAGCACCGGTTTGAGTTCGTCCCCGTTCCAGCTCCGGTGATTGATGTTTGCTCCAAACCCGTCAATCGTTTGATACGTCTGCGCCCCGTTGATGGTGAGCTGCGCGCCTGCCACCCCGGGAAAAAGCACCAGGGCTAATGGCATAAAAGCAATCGCCCAAAATCCGTTTACGAATCTTTCTTTCATTTGAAATAAACCAACTGCGCCTAGGCTAACATAACTGCCAGAACCGGGCAAAAATTATTATATTGGTGGCCATGATTCTTATCCAAGCAACCAATGATGAAATGCCTGCCTTTGACACCGGCCTGTCGATTCCAGTTCCCGTGATGACTCTGTATACGTACATAAACGTCCATCATTCTGCCGGGCGCCACAAAATAGTCTATACGGTGTTTTCCCCACGAGGATCCTGCGGACATCCGTAGACTTCCGGAACTCGCACCTTAATGGTTCTTTAATGGTTATCCGCTTCGTGGATCGGCCTGACCCCGGCTGCAGACTCCATGTAACATTCCCGGCCCTCTTTGCGTTAATAATGATAACTATGAAAATGGTAAAATGGATTGGAATAACGATGGCCGCGGCGGTTGCCGTCGGCGGGGGCCTGCTGGTCAAGGCGCAGGCCAATGACACAAACGACGTCGCCGGCGTGACTGCGCCCCGGACGGGCCATGGCTTGTTCATGGGACGGCTGCGCAGCCAGTTGGGCCTCACCCACGAACAGGTCACCACCATCAAGGGTGACCTAGCCGCCGACCGCACCACCCTCACCACCCTCATGTCTTCACTGCATGAAGCCCGCATCAACTTGCGCGAAACCATCCGCAAACCGGGCGCAACCGAGGAAGACATCCGCGCCGCCTCCGCCAGGGTCGCGAGCGTGGAAGCTGACTTCGCGGTTGAACGCGCCAAGCTTTATGGCAAGATCAGCCCCGTGCTGACGCCTGATCAGCTCGCCAAGATGGACGAGCTGCAGCAACGGGCGGACGACATGGTGGACGGCGCGATCGTCGGGTTTGGCAGGCGCATCGCTCAATAAACAGTTCCGCCCGTCCCGGCCGGTCGGCATTGCCAATGGTGAATGACGATGCTGAACTGCTCAACCGGATTCGCAACGGCGCGACGGACGAGTTTGCCGTGCTCGTCCAGCGCCACCAGGCCCAGGTCTTTGGCATCCTTCACCGCTATGAACGCGATTTCCAAAAAGTCGAGGATCTCGCCCAGGAAACCTTCCTCAAGGCCTGGCGGTTCCTCGATCGTTTTGACGGCCGTGCGCCCTTTCACCACTGGCTTTCGCGCATCGCCCTCCGCGTCGCCCTTGACCATTTGCGGCACCAAAAACGGGTCCGCGCCGAAATCGCCCTGTCCGACCTCGGCGAATCCGCGCTGGACTGGCTCCAGGCCCCCGGCGATGACGCCGAGCCCGCCGCCGCGCAGGCGGCCGAATTGTTGCACGCCGCCATGGCCGGCCTGCCGCCCGAGGACCGGCAGGTCCTCACCCTCCTTGAACTGGAGGGCCGCAGCGTGAATGAAATTTGCGAATTGACCGGCTTTTCCAACGCGGCCGTCCGCGTGCGGGCGCACCGCGCGCGCGCCAAGTTGCGCAAGGCCCTCGACCGTTTGGAAACGAAGAAACATGAATGACCGGAAATTAAAAAAATTGTTCGAGCTGGCGCGGACGGAAACCCCGCCCACGCCGCCCGGAAACTTTGAACTGCGTGTCATGTGTGCCGTCCGCCGCGAAGAACGCGCCGCGCCGCTTTCCTGGTGGGACCAGCTCGGCGCGCTCTTTCCCCGCCTCGCCCTCGCCGCCGTGCTGCTCATGGGCGCCTGCCTCTTCGCGGATTATTATTATTCCGCCCACCATGCCTCCAGCTTTGCCGAGGACGCCACCCAGTTTTCCGGCCAGGCGCTCTTCGCCGCGAATGGAGACGGCTCATGAGCAAGTGGAAACCAGCCCTGGCCCTGCTCCTGGTCTTCATCGCCGGCATGTTCGTCGGCGTCGTCGGCACCCGCATGGTCGTCCGCCGCATTGCCACCGCCATGCTGACGGACCCGCAGCTTGCCCGCGATATGGTTCAAAGGCGGATCGTATTGCAATTAACGCGGCGGTTGAATCTCACCCCCGAGCAGCGCGCGCAGGTGCGTGAAATCCTCTCGGAAATGCAGGGCCAGTTGAAAATGATCAACCAGGAAGCCCAGCCCCGCCGCGTGCAGGCCATCACCAACGCCGAGGCTCAAATTGACCTCGTGCTCACTACCGAACAGAAGCTGGAATTCGGAAGGTTGAAAGAGGAATATCCCGCCATCCTGCTGCCCAACCAGTTTCCCCAGCAATTTCGCCAGCAACAGCAACCACCGCCGCCACCGCAGTAAGTGGCAGGGACGGTGCGCTCCACCTGCCCTCTGCCGCACTCAGCGGCTCAACTCATACGCCCGCATGGTCGTCGCGTATTTTGTCAGCATCCCCGGAACTTCCCACTCCGGCAGCCGCCCTGCGCGCAAATAACTCAGATAATTCTCCGTCACCTGCGCGAAATGAGCCTCGTGTCCGACATCATATTTGTCCGGAATCACCAGCTCCCATTCTTTTCCCGCCTTGCGAATCTCCACACCCGGATATTTCGCCTCAATGCTCTTGAGTGCATCTGCCAAAGCGCCGTCAAATTCCAGATCCGTCGCATTGCCGGCCTTCTTGACGTATAGCACCGGCTTGTAGTTTTGTTCCGGTCCCTGCCGGATTTCCAGTGTGGCCCGCGTCCCACGCAGCAGTGAATGCAGCGCGTCGCCCTCACCCGGGGGCGGTTCGAACTTCCACACCACCGAAATCCTCGCGTAAATGTCCCGCAGGCGCCACTCAATCAATCCGTTGCAATGGTATTCCAGCACGCCATTCTTCAAGTACGGCAGCAGGAACTCAGGTAACCCTGCCGCGCCGGTCACCTGCTTGAATTGCTTCACCGTGATGGGTGTTGTCCAGCGGCGCGCGTTGATGACGGTCACATCGTCCGGGCTCAGCGGCGTTTCCGGAAACGCCTCG
>DATMLG010000348.1:0-8634 GCA_035570675.1 Verrucomicrobiia bacterium
TCGTCGACCGCGCCACCCACGCCGCCCTGTTTCCCAAGACTGATCCGTCCCGGCGCGAAACCACGCCCGATACCATCAAGGCCCTCACCATTGACGACGTGCGCAATTATCATCAGAGCGCATTCCGCCCCGATCTCACCACCATCGTGGTCATCGGCAATGTGACGCCCGAAAAGGCGCAGGCGGTCATCGCCAAGTATTTCGGCGACTGGCAGGCCACCGGTCCCAAACCCAACACCCTCTTTCCCCCCGCGCCGGACAACACCAATTCCACGACGCACGTTCCCGACGACAGCCGCGTGCAGAACAAGGTCACGCTCGCCCAAACCCTCCAGCTCACCCGCACCAACGAAGATTACTACGCCTTGCAATTGGGCAATCACGTGCTCGGCGGCGCCTTCTACGCGTCCCGGTTGTATCGCGACCTTCGTGAAAAGAACGGTCTGGTTTACTTTGTCAGTTCCTCGTTTACGGTTGGCGAGACGCGTGGAGTTTATCAGGTTCAATACGCCTGTGATCCACCGAATGTCTCCAAGGCCCGCGCCATGATCATTAATGATCTCCGCGAGATTCGCGCCAAAAAAGTGACCGCCCGTGAATTGCGCCAGGCCCAGGTCCTGCTCCTGCGCGGCATTCCCCTGGCCGAATCCAGCTTCGACAGCGTCGCCAGCGGCTGGCTATCCCGGTCAACTCTGGGCCTGCCCCTCGATGAACAAATTCAGGCCGCGCAACGCTACGTCAAACTCACCGCTGCTGATATTCGCAACGCTTACGCGAAGTGGCTCCGGCCTGATGACCTGATTGAAGTTACCCAGGGTCCCGTTCCGAAATGATTTTGGCGGCTCACTGCACCGGCGTCCACCGGCTGTCAGGATCGTAATCGGTCATCGCGGCGGCAATCTTTGCGGTCTTCTTGCCGAGATTGCTTTGATACACCTTGCCCTGCTGGTTCACGATAAAGGTCATCACCCCGGTGTTGCCCCATTCCGCCGGCCACGCGACCAGTCCAAATCCGGCGATCATCCGGCCGTTGATGAGGTAGCTGTATTTTCCGCCCGGCGCGTGCTTGCCCTGTTGTGTCAGGACCTTGAAATAATAGCCGTGGTACGGCGCCTGTTCGTCGTTCAACATCCTCGCCGTGTGGCGATAACCTTCCCCGTGTGCGGCCGCTACCAGCGGTCCCAATGGGCTTAACTCCTCGCCCGGCTTCGCGGGCCAGAAAAGTCCGTCGTGCGTGGTGCCCGAGGTGCTCCGCAAAAACTGCGCGTAGGCCAGCACGCCGTCGCCCAGGCGGTCCTGGCCCGCGTATTCCCGTTGCGCGTCCACGTACGCGCGGCAGACATCTATTGCCCCCAGTTCATCCATGCCCACACGTCGGTTGAGAATTTCCGCCTTGCCCGCCTCCGTGTCGAAGTGCCATTGCCCGCCCCGTTTCACGAGCGGAATCGGAAACGGCCAGCCGTCCGCGCCGAGTTCGAGTGTGATGTTCGCCCCCGAATTCGTGATCAACTGTGTCTTTTCCGCCAGACGCTGCACAAAAATGGTGTATTCTTCGCCGGCCTGGACTGCATCGGGCGAAGCCAGCTTGTGTCCTTCCAATCCGAAAATCGCACGCAGGCCGTTCGTGTCATGATTCGTCGCCGCCGTGACCAGCGCGCTCACGGCTTCGTCCGGCGAGCTGAAGGATTGTTCATCGGCGGCCAGCGCGCGCCCGGCCCAGCCGGTCGCAAGCACGAACAGAAAAAGCGCGGCCATAAGCTTTCCGGCATCGCGCGAACGAACAGGATGTTTGGTTGTCATCGTCGGTAAAGGTGTTTTGAAGTTCATACGCAAGGAGACTCAGCGTCTTTGCTGCTGGCCGGAACTGTGACTGCCCTCGCCGCCGCTGTACGACGGTGCCGGACGCGATACCGGCTCCGAATGAGTAATCTCCTGCATGCTCTGCTGGCCGCGACTGCTGTAATCTCTCGTCTGCTGCGGACTTTGGATGCCGATAAATACATTGTTGGGCGGCGGACGCATCACCGGCGCCACATGTTCAGCTTGCACCGGCTGTGGCCGGGAAACCTCAACCGGAACATTGTGCGGCGGCGTTTCATGCGTTACGACCGGGTGTGGTTCCGGATGGCCCATCACCGGCGCGATCGTATGCACTGTGGAGCGATCCACCCATCCCCGGTCGCCCCGATCCACAATGGCGACGCCGCGACGATTATCCGGATGCCAGACCGTCGTTTGGTGGCTGATAAAAGCATCACGTTGCACGGGACGCTCATGCCACCAGTTGGCCGGACGCGGATGGTCATGGTCCCAGACAATCAGGTGGCGATGATGCCAGTCGAAATCACAATTCAACCAGAAGCCAATCGGAAAGCCGATGCCGAAGGTGATGAACGGAGCGCCGTAGCCGTTTTGATAATAGACCACGTCCGGTGAATAGGTCGGCACATAAATCATGTCCGGATCGGTCGGGGTTATGTCAATCGCGCCGTCGTCCTCCGCCACCTGTTGCTGCGGAGTGGACTGAAGATTGCCAAGGTTTTGCGCCGTGGCACGCAGCCGCTGAACGGAGTCCATCACGTCCTGCTGCTGGTTGAGAAAGGCCTGACCCAGCGCGGTCGTCCAGTTCAGGTTGTCATCCATCCATTTCAACACGTTCGGATAGTGCGCCACCGCCTGCACACTCGCGTCCCACGGTTGCTGGTCAATGGCACTGGGGTCGCCGCCGCCGGTGACATACCGGTCCGCCAGCACAATCTGCGTCGGCAATGTTGATGCCGGCAGAATCTGCGCAATCAACGGATCGGGATACAGCGCAATCGGGCCCAGCAACTGGTCCAATTGCTGGGCGGAAAGGGTTTGATACTCGGGCATCGGCGGCGGGACCGCATATTGCGCCTGCGCTGGCACCCCCGCCAGCCCGCACAACAAAACCGCCAGAGGAAAGATTGTTTTCATCCTGATGCCTGTAAAGTTGTCCATCACGTTGATTGGACGGCCGCCGGCGCCATCTTATTTAATAAATCGTTCAAATCAGGCATCGCGGTGAGCCATGCCAGCGGCCCGCATCTCGTTGGCAAACGTCGGGCCATGACAGAGGGAAGTCAAGTGGCTCCCGACCAATTCCCTTGTTTTCATCACTGAATCACCGGCAGCACAAACGCAAACACCGCGCCCCGGCCCGGTTCGTTGCGCGCAGAAATCCTCCCGCGATGGTCCTCCAGAATCTTTTTGCAGATGGACAACCCCAGGCCCGTTCCGTGCGCCTTCCCAAACGTCGCAAACGCGTCAAACAATTTGTTTGCAATCTCCGGCGCAATGCCCGGCCCCGAGTCTTCAATTTCCGTCGTCACCTCGCGCTCCGTCACGCTGAATCGCACCAAAATTTTTCCGCCGCCCGGCATCGCGTCGGTCGCGTTGTGAATCAAATTGTAAAACACGCGCCGTAATCTTTTCGGGTCCAGCAACAGCTTCACCGGCGGCGGCGGATTCTCCAGCCGGATGGTCGCGGACTTCAACTCAATCTCCGGCCGGATTTCGTCCACCAGTTGCTCCACAAACATCTCGTAGTCTGTCGGCGCCGCCACGAATGCGTCATGCGAGCCCGAGGTAAATTCCATGATTTCGTTCACCATGTCGCTGATGCGGTCCACCTGCCGGCTGATGCGGGACTTCGCCAGTTTTCGCGATTCCGCCGTCGCTTTCTCCATCCCCGCCATCTCCGCCGTGATGCTGATGATGTTCAGTGGATTCTTCAGGTCATGCACAATGGATCGCGCGAACCGGCCCACCACCGCCAGCCGCTCCGTTTGCAGCACTTCCTGGATGTATTGCTGGTTGAATTCCCGCAGCCGGTTGCTGATTTCCCGCAGCAGTCCCATTGCCAGTGATGGCGAACCCTCCACCAGCTTCAACATTTCGTCCCGCGCCACAAAATAAACCGTCGTCGCCTCCGTGGCGACCGCGCTCGCGGAGCGCGGCTTGTTCTCCAGCACCGCCATTTCACCGAACACCTCGCCCGGCTCGATCCTCGAAAACACATGTCGCACACCCGGTCCCACCAGTCCGGAAATTTGCACCAGCCCCTCCTTCACCACATACACTCCATCACCCGTGTCGCCTTCCTTGAAGATTTCCTCGTTCGCGGAAAATTTCCGTTCGCGTGCCGCCTGCCGCAGTGCCTTGACTTCGTCGGGCTTCAGCCCGCTGAACAGGGGACATGCCTCAAGGGTGACCATGCGCGAATTTTAAGTGAAATTTATCCCGCGTAAAGCCCTGATGCGCCCGCGTTGCGTCAGTGTTTGAGCAGCAGGTTGGAGACATGGGTGCCGTGGTGTATCTGCCACACAATCTCGCAGCCGTAGCCCGCCGCCAGCACCAGCAGGCCAATCCCTGATCCGCGCTCCATCCGCAGCAGCGTCTTTTGGCTGAATTTTTTGTGCCCAAGGGACACGGCGTACGCGATGGTAAAGAACCACAGGCCCGTACCCGAGATGACCCCCAAAACACAAACAGTCTTGCTCGTCACCGTCTGTTGAACCCATCCGTGCGAAATAAACGAGGCGCTGAAGAACACCCACGAGACCGGCACACCCGGATTCCCCAGCACCCGCACAAATCCGGTCCAGAAGGCCGTGCGCGGATGAAGTTTTCCCTCGATTCGTTCGCCGATTTTCGAAGGCGCGCCGCTGGGTTTGGACGTCAGAAACCACAATCCCAACCCAAGCATGAACACAAAGCTGCCCAGCTCCATTGCGGACTGCACGTAATCATTTTGAAGGAAAGTTGCGAAACCGGTGAACGCAATTGCGCAATAGGTCAACTCCATCGTCAGCGCGCCGATCGCGATCAGCGCCGCATGCCGGAACCCCCGCTGCGCCCCCTCGTTCATGATCGTCAGGTTCACCGGCCCGACCGGGATCGAAAGCAGCAGGCCGCTGATGAAGCCGGCCAGCGCGGAAATCAATATGGGTGGCAGTTCAGGCATGCGCCGTCGTCACACCGTCGGGGCATCGTCCTCGTCCTCCTCCTCGATCTCCCTTCGCATCTGATGCGAAATGCGCGGACGGATGAACCCATAAATCAGATAAGCGGTGAAAAACACTGGCAGCACAAAAACCAGAAAATTTTGCTGCAAAACAACCACGGCCCCGATGAACAAAATCCCGATCAACGTCTTCGTGAAGGTTCGCGTCGCCTTCAAATCCAGCGTCTTGAACGTCGGATACTTCACGTTGCTGACCATCATCCACGAAAGAAACAGCATCAGCGCCGGCAGGATGAACTTCCAATAGCCCTTGTAAAACGCCTTCTCCTGCAGCCAGATCATCAGCAGCGTCAGCGATGCCACCAGGCCCGCCGCGGACGGAATCGGGAAGCCCAGAAATTCCTTGCCGCCGCCCGTGCCGCTCATGCTTGCCAGACAATTGAACCGCGCCAGCCGGAACGCGCCGCATATCAGGTAAATGGAGGCGATGAACCACCCAATCTCCGGATGATTGATGGAAATGTCCTTGAGCACCACGCGATGCACCAGAAATGCCGGCGCCACGCCAAATGAAATCAAGTCCGCCAGTGAATCGAATTCGCGCCCAAACGGGCTTTCCCGCCCGCCCATCCGCGCCACCCGTCCGTCGAACAAATCAAAAATGCACGCGAGCAGGATGAAGCCCAGCGCCCAGTAAATCCGGGTGAAATCACCGGACTCAATGTCCTCCCGGTTCGTGTCCACGATTTTTGTCAGCGCCACGAATCCGCAAAACAGGTTCGCCGCCGTCAGCAGGTTCGGCAGGAAATAAATCTTCAGTTCCGGCGGATCCGCTTCGGGACCCTGCGTTGGCGGCTGTGGCTGCATGAACTGTGTCAGGAAAGCGTGGCCATGACGGTCTCGCCGCCCACCACCCGGTCGCCCGGCTTGATTTTGATTTTCGCCGTGAGCGGCAGATACAGGTCCGTCCTTGAACCAAACTGAATCAGGCTGATGCGCTCGCCGCGGGCGGGTTCATCGCCTTCCTTCACAAACGGCACAATCCGCCGCGCCAGCACCCCCGCAATCAGCCGCATCCCGATCTTCACCCCGCCGTCATCGCGCGCCACGAATCCCAGCAGCGCATTTTCGTTGTGCTCCGCCGATTCCGTTTTCAGCGCGCTCATGAACTGGCCGGTGGTATATTTGTAGAACGCCACCTTACCGCCCACCGGCGCGTTCTGCACGTGGATGTCAATCACCGATAGAAAAATCGAAATCCTCTGGCACAGGCCGCCCATGAATTGCGTCTCGGCAATCTGGTCAACGATGTCCACCTTCCCGTGCGCCGGGGACACCACCAGCCCCGGCCCGGACGGCACCTTTGCCTCCGGGTCTCGAAAGAAATAAAATGTGAACCCCGCAAACACCACCCACACGCCCACCAGCAGCACGGAAATCTCCCAAATCACCCGGCCCAGTTCCACCGCCAAAATTCCCGCCACGAAAATCACCATCAACCCGGCGAGGGTCCAAAAAACCAGCTTTAATGCCGCCTGCCGGGCCTTCCCCGAATGTTTCATCCGCCCATCCTATCGACCGCGGCCCAAACTTCAAAGTTCAAAGTTCGGCGCCGCCCGGTAAAACCGTTCCGGCATTGATTCTTGAACTTTCGGGCGGATGCTCATACCTTCCCGCACTCAGATGATTTGCGCGTTAACCTTAAACTATAAACGAAGCCCATGAGCGTAATGATTGTCGGTTCCACCGCGTTTGACTCCATCAAAACCCCCAAGGCCGGAAATCCGCGTCTGCTCGGCGGTTCCGCCAGCCACGCGGCCGTTGCGGCCAGCTTCTTCGCGCCCGTCAACCTGGTCGGCGTCGTTGGCGATGATTTTCCGGAGCGTTACCTCCAGCTTTTCCGCCGTCACCACATTGATCTCGCGGGACTGGAAATCGCCCCCGGCAAGACCTTCCACTGGTCCGGCGAATACGAAGTCAACATGAACAACCGCCGCACGCTCGCCACCGAACTCGGCGTCCTCGAAACCTTCATGCCCAAACTTCCGGCCGCGTACCGGAATTCCCCTTTCGTCCTGCTCGCCAACCTTGCTCCGGCCGTCCAGGCCCACGCGCTCTCCCAGATGCGCCGTCCGAAATTCGTCGTCGCCGATTCCATGGACCTCTGGCTCAACATCGCCCTCCCGGATCTGTTGAAGCTCCTCAAGCGCGTGGACGGCTTTGTGCTCAATGACAGCGAAGCGCGCCAGCTCACCAACGACAACAATGTCATTTCCGCGCTAAAAAAAATCCACCAGCTCGGCCCCAAATACGTCATCATCAAAAAGGGCGAGCACGGCGCGATTCTTTCCACTCGTGGCGGAGGCTTGTTCCTTTCGCCCGCGTATCCGTTGCGGCACGTCGTGGACCCCACCGGCGCGGGCGATTCCTTTGTCGGCGGCATGATGGGTTATCTCGCCTCTGCGCCCGGGCCGATTGACCGCAATTTGCGCCGCGCGATGCTTTATGGGAGCGTGGTGGCGTCGTTCTGTTGCGAAGGTTTCGGCCTCAAATTGACCACCCGCATCACCCGCGCCGCCATCGAGAAGCGCTTCAAGGAACTCGCGAAATTGACGAAGGTTTAGCCGGGCGTTTCTCTGGAAAAACCAAGCCTGCCGGCTAAGGCATCCGTGACGCGCTTCATTTCTGTTTCCGTCAAGTTACCAAGCCTTCTTTCCAGTTTGGCGCTGGAGACGGTTTGAATTTGTTGCAAATGAAATGCACCGGGTTTCAAGAATGACTTGGGAATGGACAGTTCCCAACGATTCCCGCGCAATGAAGTCGTGTGGAGAAGAACGCTTACCACATCAAGTTCGTTGTCGGCTGGTTCTCCAGTGAGGAGCAACGCCGGGCGCACTTTCGCGGCCAGTCCGAAATCAATCATCCAAACTTCACCGCGGTTCATGCCGGGGATCCTGCTCCTCCAACCGGTCGAGCATTAACGCGCCTTCCAACGCTGCTTGATTGCAGAGCGCAATGTCCTCGTCCCGGTTTGCGAGATCGAGGAGTCCTTGGCGCACCGCCCGGCGCTCCGTGTCGGTCAATTTTGGCAATTCGTTGATAATTTCGGTCGCGCTCACCAGAACAACCTACCAAAATGGCGGCCATTCCGCAATTTAATTATCAAATCTGAAAATCAACCTTGCCGCCCCGCTCGCTTTTTTTGAGGATCCTCAATTTGACCTCCTCCTGCAGAACCAGCGAATTCGGCGGCACACTTTGCAGGATGAACACATTGGCCCCGATGGTGCTGCCTTCGCCGATGACCGTCTCGCCGCCCACAATCGTAGCGTTCGCATAAATCGTGACGTGGTCCTCCAGGTCGGGATGCCGTTTTTTCCCGTGCAATTGCTGGCCGCTGGCCAGTGAACGCGCCACCAGACCCACTCCCTGGTAAAGCTTGACGTAATTTCCAAGTTTCGACGTTTCGCCAATCACGGTGCCCGTCCCGTGATCAATGAAGAAATGCGAGCCGATTTCCGCGCCCGGATGCAGATCAATTCCCGTTCGTCCGTGCGCCCACTCCGTCATAATGCGCGGAATCAGCGGTATCTGTTTCTTGTATAACTCGTGCGCCAGCCGTTGCACCGCGATGCTCTCCACGAAGG
>DATMLG010000349.1:0-2446 GCA_035570675.1 Verrucomicrobiia bacterium
CAATCTGGTCATGGCGCTGGACACGCAATTTGTGGTCATCGGCGGGGGATTGATGGATCCCGAATCCACGACGCCGGAATTTCGCGCGCGCTACCTGAAGATCATCCACGACACGGCGAATCCTTATCTGTGGCCGTCGCAACGGACGGGCATGAGCATTCTACCGGCGGCGCTGGGCGAACTGTCGCAGGCCATCGGTGCGGCGCTGGTGGCACTCTACAGCAGCAAGGGCTGAGGGGCGGCATTCATCCAGCGCAGGACCTGGGCTGCGGCGGTGACGGGTGAGCTGGCGAGCACCGTGTGGTCGGCGAGCCAGATGGTTTTTCCACCGCGGTAGCCAGGGCAATTTTTTCGCAGCCACCGGCGCACGCGCGGCCAGGGAACCAGCAGATCAAAAAAGCCGGCCAGATAATAGACCGGAACCCGGGTTTTGCGGGCGATTGGGCGAGGATCGTATTGATGGATCAGCGTCAACCGTTCGCCCATCGCCCGGCGATCGAGCGTGGTGCGGCGGGCAAGGAATTCGTCCAAATCCTTGCGCGCCTCAGGCGTCAGGCGATGACAAAGGCGGCGATACAGCGCGAAAACTTTCATCGTCAGCTTGAAAGGGTTGTACGGCCGCCAGCTTCCAATCCACCGCAAAATGAGCGGCCCGAAGATCAGTGGATGCTTCACAAATCCGGCGGCGAGGATCAATCCATCGGCCTTGAATGAAGACGCGGCGAGAAGGGGCCACGCGGGTTGGGAGCCGAAGGACTCGGCCAGGAGCCAGCCGTGATCGATGCCGTGCGTGAGGAGGGCTTGTTCGAGGGCATTCGCATAATCATCAATTGACCAGTCGAGTGTGCGCGGGTAGGTGAATTCAACAAAACGCACCCTGTCCTTCAGCGCCGCGCGGAAGCCGGTGATCAATGTCCAATCGCCGTGCAAGCCGGGAAGATAAATGAGCGTTGGCAGTGAAGAATCGCCATGAACGCGGATTTGCAATTCTTCAGGCAGCGGCATCTATTGATTGAACTTAGCTTCCGGCTGGCACCGGTGGTATTTGGTGCTCAAAGCGGCCGGCTTGCAAAAAGCACTGAATCTGGTGGAGGGTATTCTTGCGCCACATGAGCCAGGTATGGGAATAGTGCAGGACAAGGAAGTCGCGCATGCCGTCCAGTTGGGCGCTGGCGACGGTGACTTTGCCGTCGTTGGGGCCGGTGAGCATGCGGGAGAGCAGGGGATTTAGGGAGCAATCGCCGGCGATGATGCCGCAGTCGAATTGAATTGGGCCGAGGCGGTTGGGCAGGGAATCGGCGCTGGTGCCAAGCTGGAGGTAGCCGGGGCCGAGAAATGGACGGGCAACACGGCTGGCCTGGAGGCGGTCCACAATTTCAGTGCCATGATTGGGCGGCGCGAGCATCACGACACGGCCGAGGTTGGGCAGGTCGTGGTCGGACAAGTATTGGCGGAGAACAATGCCGCCCTGGGAATGGGTGACGAAATTGATTTTTGCCGACGAGCGCGGAATTTCCGACTGAAGAAGAGGAGCGAGATAAGTTTCGGAGATTTGCTCGACCGAGAGTCCGTGAGTGGGATAGCGGGCGTTAACGACACGGTAGCCGCGGCGTTTCAAATACCATTCGACGCCTTTCATGGAAAGGGAAGTACGGGCGAGTCCGTGCAGGAGGATGACGCAATCGGCGGCAGTGTTTGAAGAAATGCTCGCCCTCACCCCATCCCTCTCCCCCAGGAGAGGGGGAAGTATGGTCCCGCTGTTGGTTGTATATTGCATTTCTGGATCGGATACCGCGATTGGAGCCGGGAAGGATTTCTCGGAATCCAACAGAACGAGAATTGTGATTAAGACCAAGATGGTCGTCAATGCGGTCATGGAGTGAGCTGCTTCGCCAGTTCGCGGTGGTTGACCTTCCCAGTGCCGAGCTTGGGGATTTCGCGAACGACCTTGATTTCGCGCGGGACGCACAGGTTGCTGAGGCCTTTGCCGGTGACGGCGGCGCGGATTTCTTCAAGTTTTAGTTTGGGTTCGTTGGTCACGGCAATGAGCGCCTCGCCCTTACCCTCGTCGGGGCGGGTCACGACGGCGATCTGGCAGCGCAGGCCGTATTGCGGGAACGCGCCGGCGAGCGCGTCCTCGACGGCGGTGAGGCTGACCATTTCGCCGCTGACCTTGGCAAAGCGTTTCATCCGGCCGCGGATGAACAGATAGCCGTCGGCATCCACGCTGACGATGTCGCCGGTGTCGTACCATCCGTTCAAGGCTTTGAAGGCAGCATTGGCGTCGGGGTTCAAATAGCCGCGCATTACATTCGGGCCGCGGACGAAGAGGCGTCCGCCTTCGCTGACGCCCTCGACGGGTTCGAGGCGGAGTTCGATGCCGGGCAGGAGGCGGCCGACGGAGCCGGAACGGGGCGCAAGGGGGACGTTGACGCTGAGGCAGGGG
>DATMLG010000350.1:0-7282 GCA_035570675.1 Verrucomicrobiia bacterium
GGATAGCCTTCGAGCATCACCGGCATGTGCAGCGCCTTGGCCGTCGCCTCGACGGCGGCGACCAGCTCGATGTAATCGTCCGCCGTGGCCAGCGGAGGCATGAAGACGCACAGCCGTCCCTGCCGCGGCTCAACGCACAGCGCGGTGCGGATGATGTGCGGCGCGCTCTGGCCGGAGACCGGACGGCGCGCGGGGTCTTCCTCGGGCGGCAGCTTCGGCTTTTCCCGTTCGGGAAGTTTTTGCGCGCGCTGGCCGCGTCCGTGGCCGGGCAGCGCTGGCGCGCCCGCCCCGCGCATGAATCTCTGGCCGGAAAGTTCGGGCCGCTCGCCGTAGGGAAATTCCTTCGGCAGCTCCGGAAGCTTTTCCTGCGACGGATCCTTCTGCCAGATCCACGGATAATCCTTTTCCGCCACCCAGGGAATGGAATCCAACGGGAGGCGCACTCCCATCGGCGAATCACCGGGCAACAGCCACAACGTGTCGTCATCGCGCAGGAACCACGCGCCCGACATCCAGCCCGCCTGGTTGCCAAACCACCCGCGCTTCACCGGCAGCGCGTAGCCGACCGCCGAACCCAGCCCCTGCTGGAACAGCCGCGCGATGCGCTCGCGTTCCTGTTTGTCCTTCAAATTTGATTTCTCCGGCGTGACGTTCGACGGCAGGCGCCGCTCCTTCCATGTATAATAAAACGCATCCTCATACGCAGGCAGCAGATACTTGGGATCGGCGCCAATCGTTTGCGCGATGCGCGTCATCAACTCCCGCGCCTCGCGCGCGCCATGGCCGTAATTTTTTGATTCGTCGGCGATGAGCGAATCGTCCTTCCAGATGGGCACGCCGTCCTTGCGCCAATAGGCCGCCAGCGCCCAGCGCGGCAGCGGTTCGCCCGGATACCATTTCCCCTGGCCGTAATGCAGCAGCGAGCCCGGCGCAAACTTCTTGCGCAAACGTTTGATTAACTCGCCCGACAGCACGCGCTTCTTGTGCGACACCGCCGTGAAATTCCATTCTGGCCCGTCGGGATCGTCCACGGACACAAACGTCGGCTCGCCGCCCATGGTCAGCCGGACATCACGCTTCTTCAGGTCCACGTCAATCGCCCGGCCCAGCTTGTCGATGCGCTGCCATTGCTCCTCGGTGTAGGGTTTGGTGACACGGGGCGATTCATGGACGCGCGTCACGCCCATCTCGAAGCCGAATTCGCATTCGCACTCGTCCACCGCCCCGCTGATGGGCGCCGCGCTCGACGGATCCGGCGTGCAAGCCAGCGGAATATGCCCTTCGCCCGCCAGCAAACCGCTGGTCGGATCCAGCCCCACCCAGCCCGCGCCCGGCAGATAAACTTCGCACCACGCATGCAAATCTGTGAAATCTTTCTCCGCGCCGCTCGGCCCGTCCAAAGCCTTGACGTCCGCCTTGAGCTGGATCAAATAACCGCTGACGAACCGTGCCGCGAGGCCGCAGTGCCGGAACAGCTGGCACAACAACCACGCCGAATCCCGGCACGAGCCGCTGCCCGTGACCAGCGTTTCCTCCGGCGTCTGCACGCCGGGTTCCAGCCGGATAAGATACTTGATGTCCTTCCAGAGACGTTGGTTGACACCCACGATGAAATCAATCGTGCGCGGATTTTTGGCCGCGGACGGCGCGCCTTTGGTCTCCGTGCGCCTGGTCTTCCCGGTCCGCAGCGCTTTTTCACCCAGGAATTCCTGCCGGACGGCCAGCAGATAGTTCCGGAATTTTGGCGTGAGCCAGCATTTGAGCTGAAACGGCTCCAGTTCGTGCTCCAGCGTCGCATCGTATTCAAACGGAAACTTCTGCGCCTCCGGTTCCAGGAAAAAATCGAACGGATTGAACACCGCCATTTCCGCGACGAGATCCACCTCCACAAGAAATTCACGGGTGGGTTGCTCGAACACGAGCCGGGCCAGGTAATTGGACTGCGGATCCTGCTGCCAGTTGATGAAATGCTTCTCCGGCAGGATGCGCAGCGAATAACTGAGAATGCGCGTGCGCGAGTGCGGCGCCGGGCGCAGGCGCACGACCTGCGGCCCCAGCGTGACCAGCCGGTCATATTTGTAATGCGTCCGATGATGCAGTGCGACGTGTATGGACATGACTAAAGGACTTCATGGGCCGCGAGGCCCGATGGCCGGCGGCAGAATGGCGGGCGGTTCATTTGGGTTTGGATTCGGCCAGGTACTGCTCGATGGGTTCCGCGCCCAGCGTGCCCGAGAGTTTTTCGAGATAAGCCGGCGAGTCCACTTCCGCCGCGGTTTTCCTCGCGCGCTCCAGACGACCGGCAATACCCAAACGTTTGGCTTCATCGGCGTGACTCGCGCGTTTCAGGAACCGTTCGAGATAACTGACATGGTCGCGCCACAATCTGTGCTCCACGGCCTGCCTCGCCTTCAAGCGCGCCGCGTACCATTCGCTCTTCATGAGATGGTCCCGTGAAAAGAGGCCGCGGACCGCGGGATCGTCCAATCCCTTCCCCTCCCATTGGTCGTGGAGCATGATGTGCAGCAGGGCCTTCAATGGCGGCGACGCCTGGGCGATGCTGCCGTCGTCAAAATACATTTTGGCCACGCGTTGCTGGGTGGTCACAATGTTGTCCATGCCGTCGGCAAAAATGTCCGCGCTTTGCAATTCCGGGCGGAGCATTTCATCCGTGAAAACCGCGTGCGGATGGTTGAAGACACGGCCGAAGAAGGCGCGGGCAAAACGCGTGTTGATGCGGTAGCCGAGCCGGCTGGCCAGCACTTTTTTTCCGCCATGCTCGAAATCGGCGCATTTGTCCAGGTAATGCTCCGCCACAAGGAACTTTGGATCGCGTTCCTCCGCCGACATGCGGCACCAGACTTCGGGCACCAGCAGGCTCACGTCGTGGTCCACACGTACCTTGGGGCCAACCCATCCCGCGGCGGTGATGAATCCATGGTGCCCCGTGAGAATCCACGACACGAGCGCGTTGTTGAGGTCAATGATGGGCGGCAGCGCGTTGAACGGCCCCTTCGTCAGCGCGCCCTCCGAACCCGCGCCGGTTGTGGAAGGCGATTTGCCGGTCATGCTGCAAATGAACTCCATGAACAGCTCCGGCAAATCCATGTAGTGAATCGGATTATACACGGCCAGCGCGCGGACGCCGGCTTCGGGCGGATTGTTCCGCCGGCCGGGCAGCACGGCATCCACCGGCGTGAACAACGGCTCGCTGGTGGGCACGCGGCGGCGCAGACGCGCGCCCATCTCTGCCATGTAGCCTTCCTCCGGGGCGACCAGGTCCAGCCGCATCTGCAGATAGCGGGGATTCTTGGTCGGCTTGCCGTCCACCAACCGCGGATTCGCGGTGGAAACGAAATATGCCGGCTTGCCCGTTTCCGCCACGCCGCGAATCAACGTCCGCATGGGCTCGGTAAATTGATTGAAACCGATGGAATCCTCGACCAGATCCCGCGCCATCGCCGGTGTGAGCGGTTCATAGTTGGAAAAGAAATTGTCCGGCTTCGCAAAGTCCGCCTCCGCCACCTTGTCGTAGCCCCGGTGAATCGCATCGTCCGGCCGCTGGAACAGCCGCGTTTCGGTGTTCTTGACGAACTTCGACGAACCCTTGCCGCTGCCTTCCGCCAGGTTGTGCAGCACGCCCGGCGGCACGACCGTGGACGCCGTGATGTCGTCTTCAAACTGGATTTTCGCCGCCGGATGGAAATCCTTCCGCAGTCCGAACGTCCGCCACGCGCCGTCCGTGTCGAACCCGACGCGCAACTGGGTGGTGACCAGTTTCCGGCCGTCGCACTTCAACTCGTTGGCGGGCGTGCCGTTGATGATGTCCACGCTGAAGTGCTCGCGCCAGCGGTCGCCCCAGGCCGCCTTGTAATAGCGCTTCACGACGAAGACCAATTCCTTGATGTACTGGGGGATGGCCTCCAGCCACGCGTTGTATTCCGGCTTGAAATCGGACTCGTCGGGCGTGAGCAGCTTGATGACCGACCCCAGCGAGCGCTCCGCGTTCAGGATGGAGCGGGGGTCCTTGCGGCCGGTTTCGGCAAATCGATCATTGTAATCCCGCGCAATCAACGCCGCGACGGCGTCGAAGTCCTTTTTATAGTCCGCGACAAACACGGAGCCGGTCAGGATCGCGTCGGTGATGGGTTTGGAAATTTCGGACTTGCCGCCACCGGAGACGGTGGAAGGCTTGTGGCAGAGGCAGCCTTCCGCGACGGTGCCGACGAGCCGCCAGGAGCGGTTTTCGGACGGCCGTTGCATGCGCACCTTGTAGCCCGAGGGCCGGACATAGGTTTTGCCGGGCAGCAGCTTGATGCCGCGCTCGGATTTGCCGCCCGGCCAGAAAATCCGCTGGAGGTGCAGATCAAACCTGGCGCCCTCCGGCACATATAAAATTGAGGGATATTTCTTGTCCACCGCGTACCCCTCCGGCATGAGAGTCATGGCATCAGCAAACAGCCGGGTCATCTCCGCAAAGGAATGGCCCATGGGCTTGACGTGGACATTGCCACTGAACTCCTCGCCCAGATCATAACTGGAAAACACCAGCGCGCCGCCCGCGTGCTCCTCCTCGCACAAACCGTAAAGATTGGCGGCATAGCTGATCTGGGTTTTTACCTCCTTTTTGCAATACCCGAAATAATTGTCGGCAATGATGGTGACGATGACGCCCGATTCGTCGCGGCAGGTAAGCTTGAAAGCGTTGCCGTCATTGTAAAACTCCCAGTCATCGCGCCAGCACATCCCGTCGCGGCGCTGGCGTTCCGTGGCCTGGTCCCACGGCGGCAGGCCGACGGCCTTTTTCGTGAGCTTGGTGAGATGCGGCGCGAGAATGATGCAGCCGGTGTGGCCGGTCCAATGTTCCGTGTCCAGCGCCGAATCATTCTCCGGCAAATCGGGATCGCCGCCGTTACCGAAGATGGCCTCGACAAAATCAAGGTTGCTCACCAGGTTTCCGGGCGCAAAGAACCGAACCTCCATTGTCTTCTCGGAACATACGCCGGGCACCGCCGGAGACACGACGGGCCGGATGAGCAATGACACAAAACATTCCGCGGGTTGCGGCTGTGTCACCGTGAACGGCAGCTTGAGCAATGAAGCAGGCGGGCTGAGCGCATGGCCGAGCATCTTGCCGAAGACCGCCTTCGGCACGCCCATTTTATCGTCCGGCACCGGCAGGCCGCCCTCGGCGACGTGAAAAATGCCCTGCGTGGTGCGGCGGTCGCTGCGGGGATTGTGCAACACCCCCTGCTTGACACGATACGAACTGACAATGTCGGAGAGGAACTCGTCGCGATCCACCGGCAGCGAAAGCACGCGGGCCATTCCCGGACGGTCGAGCGCCAGCGTCCGCATCGGCAGCCGGGCGACGGGCACCTCTTGGAGGTAATCGTAGAGATAAGTCTGTATCCGTCCGTCCACCGGGCAGAGATGGTTGGCGAGAAGCCGTTCCTTTTCCCGGTATTGCGCGATCAACGTGGAGAAGATGTCCTTCATGTCCACGCTGGCGGGATCCGCGACCGGCGGGAAGCCCATCAGCGCGAGCTTGACGTTGATGTAAGGGATGAGGCTGGCGGGCGGGTTCATGCGGCCTCCGTTTCCAGAAAGCGGATGCGTTTGTTCACATCCGTGTTGATTGAATGATAGGGCTGCGCCAGATTGCCCGGGGTGAACAGCGTTTGCCGCATGTGCTCGGCATCGTCGAGGCCGATCGCGTCCGTGAATATGGGGAGCAGATAATCAATGCCCATCTTGGAAGGTTTCATGAGTTTGGGATCGTAAAGCGCCTGATGCATCGAGCGCGCGTGAATCAGGCCCCAGCGGTCGCGAAAACGGTTCGCGTCAAAGCCATCCACGTGAAAGCCCTGGTCCTTGCTGTATTGCAGCACGGAAATGGTGTTGTTGCGGCCCTCCACGAGCAGATCCACCGCTTTTGAACCGAGCAACGCCCCGTAAAACCGGTCGAACAGAATCGGCCGCCCGCCGCGCTGGGTGTGGCCGACTTTGCGCGTGAAGATCGCCTCCTTTGCCGAATCACCCCGCCGATAGAGCTGGAAGTAACGGTCCCCGATCATCTGGATGAGCTTTGACCGCAACGCATCCGCCGCGCCCGTGAGCACGATGTTCCCGGCGGGATCGGTGGATTTGGTCTCATCGCCCAGTTCGCGCCCCTTCTCGTCCACGATGCCCTCGCCGCAGACAATGACCACATTCTTCTGCAGGTCATAGACATGTTTCACTCGTTCCACCAGGTGTTCCAGATCAACCGGGTGTTCGGGCACAAGAATCATGTCCGGCTGGCCGTAGGCCGTGCCCAGCGCGATATAACCGGAGTGCCGGCCCATGACCTCGATAATCGCTATGCGGCGGTGGCTTTCGGCGGTGGTGCGGATGCGTTCCACGCCCTGCGCGGAAACGAACACCGCGGTGGCGTAACCGGGGGTGGCGTAATTGACGATGCGGTCGAGGTCCAGCTCGGCATTGGACATGGGATGCCGGTGATAGGTGTATCCGTGCCGGGCGGCGGTGTCATTGACGCGCACCCATTCGTCAGGCTCGCTGGGGTAGTTGAGGCCCAGGTCATTGTCAATGGTCTTGGGGGCGAGCACCGTCGGCAAACGTTCGGCGAGGGGCTGCAGGCCGTTGAGCGTGCCGTCGCCGCCGATGCAAATCAGCCCCTCAATGCCCAGCGCCTTGAGCCGCATGGTGATCAGGTCCAGTTCGTCCTTCTTGTTCGGATCCACATAATCGCGGGACGAGCCGATGAGCGTGCCGCCCTTCGTGGGATCAAGTTCTGGAATGCCCTGATAGAGCGGGTTCAGGTGAACGTGCGGAACTCGCGGATTAAACAGGCAGTTGAAGCCCTTGATCAGGCCGAAGATTTCCAAGTGCAGTTGATTGGCGCGGACGACCGCGCCATGAATGGTGGCGTTGAGGGCGGGCGTGTCGCCGCCGGCGGTCAGGATGGCAATTCGTTTCATGGTCGGGATTTGGGCGCGCGCTGCTGCTGCTGCTGTTGTTGTTCCTCCTGTTGCTGCATCATTTCTCCCTCCACATTGTTGGTTTGCTGGAAGATGTAGGCCTCGAAAAGCGCGGCGCCGATGTTGTTGAGCTTGGTCTGCAGCAGGTCGAGATAAAGATGCAGGCCCTGGTCAAACACGTCGTCAATCGTGCTGAACTGCAGCTCCGCCACCAGCCGGCCCGCGAGCTTTTCGGCGTCGTTGCAAAACCGGCCGTCGGCCACGCCGGAAATGCTGCGCAACGCGTCATTCAACTGGCC